>DAOVVZ010000091.1:0-6026 GCA_030636915.1 Methylomarinum sp.
CCCAACCTACATTTCCGTTTCAATTAAAGCATCTTTAATATAACGATTAAATGATTGCCTCACCTTTTTAGCTTTAGGCCCACGGCATAATTCATCACCTAAAGAAGATTGACGACAACGGATATCAAGAAATAACTGCTGTTTATTTTCATCCGTATCCATTTTTGATATAGACAGGCTTAAGTCAGTGTCTTTATAAGGCGCCACACTCATAATTAATCTATCTGTTTTAATATCTATTCCAGTGGATGAATAAACCAGAACAAAGCGCTGAGCAACTTCCCATGCTTTTTCGCATTGCCCAATAGACTCACAAATAAATAAGCCCAATTCATTCTCAGCCTTTTTTTCTGCTGTTTTACGGCTAAGCACCTTACTTTCAGTCGTCGATTGCGTTAAAAAGCTAAATCTAGCAATATCTGCCTCAAACTTTTCCACTTCTATTTTCTTTTTTTCAAACTGATGAGCAATATCAATATAAGCCTGTTCAATTTGCTTCTTACTGGATGATATTTCTGTCAATAGTTTTTTAGGTACTTTACGCCCATCACGTTCATGTTGGGCGGCCTTTTTTTGTTGTTGCTGCAATTGCTGCACTAATCGCTCAACATTTCCTTGCACAACCTTACGCAACCCATCCAGAGCAAGAATCTTGCCTTTTAATGTTACATTCATATCATGAAGATTGCGGAAAGTACTCAACAAAACTTTATCATGCGACTTCTGTTTCTTTATAATCTCTTCTTGTTGTTTTCGCAAAATAAGCAAACGTTTTTCCAATTCACGCTGTGATTTTGTTTTTTCTTTCTCAAGCACATCAACAACCCGTGCATTTTCATTTAAAGACTCTCGTCGATGCTTTACCTGATCTGGTGGAACCTGATCCGAATAAAAAATATTTCCATTATCATCAACCCAGCGATACATCTTTTTTGCAAATACAGACTGACTAATCAACCCCAAAACTAAAGTCATTAAAATACTGTATTTTTTAAATCGTACTATATCCATAATCGACTAAGCTTTTAAATTCATATTAAACACCTCTTACTAAAGAGAAGTTCCAGTTAACCTATTAAACTAGCAAGCTGCTGCAAAGGAGGCAGGACCATCATTTTTGCTAATTGTAATACCACCAAGGCGGCTAAAGGTGATAAATCAATCCCTCCTAAATCTGGTATCACTTTACGACATACACTTAACAATGGTTCTGTTAGACTTTGTAACAGAGAACTCGCTGGATTGTAATTTCCCGGATCAAACCAACTCAATATTGCTCTGGCAAACACAGCAAAAATAAAAACATTAATAATTAAACTTATTAATTGAGTAAATGATAAAACGACTAAGCCGGCAATACTAACCATCACACCTTTTAACATTAAAATGGAAATATCTGAAACCATTTGTAACGCAAGTGCCAACACCATAGATGAGGTATCAATTTTCCCAATAGCGGGTACAAATCGGCGTAATAATTTTAAAGGGGGATGCGTTATTTTCACCATAAATTGTGAAATTGGATTATAAAAATCTGCGCGCGTCCATTGAAACAAAAACCGTAAAACAACCGCTAATATATACAATGAAAAAACAGTATCAATTAAAAATATTAGCGGATCTGTCATATAACTTGTACCCATCACTTCTCTCCTAATTCTTTAGACATCTCTATCGATCGATCCCTTGCCGCATGTAATGCTTTAGAAACCAGTTGAGAAAAACCACCCTCTTCAAAGGTTTTTATCGCTTGCTGTGTTGTTCCACCCGGTGATGTCACTCTTTGACGTAACTCGCCTGGCGTTTCATGGGATTCCAAAGCTATTTTAGCGGCGCCTAAGGCCGTTTGTTGAATTAATAGCCTAGCCGTTTGTTCACCTAAGCCTAACTCCAAAGCTGCCTGCTCCATCGCTTCCATCAGTAAAAAATAATATGCTGGCCCACTGCCAGAAACCGCAGTAACGGCATCTAGTTCACTTTCATGATCTACCCATAAAGCAATACCAACTGAGCGCAAAATATTTTCGGCTAAGTCTTTTTGTTCAGCATTTACCCGACTGTTAGCATGTAACCCTGTTGCACCTGTACGTACTAATGCCGGTGTATTTGGCATACAGCGTACAATTGCCATGTCGTTGCCTAACCATTCAGCAAGACTATCTTGTGAAATTCCCGCTGCAATCGAGACGACCAAGACATCTCTACCTCTTAGGGTGTCAGCAATTTGTTCGGCAACGCCACGTAAAACCTGGGGTTTAACGGCTAAGACAACAACATCAACCTCATTAACTAAAGCATTATTATTATGAGTTACATTAACATTTAATGTTGCCGCTAAAGACTGTAAAGTCTCTTTATTAGCATCTGACACCCATAATTGATTAGGCTGATGTCCACTGGCAATAAGTCCATTAATCAGACTTGACGCCATATTACCGCCACCGATAAAACCAATCTTTTTTGTATTCATTAGAATAAAGAGACTCAATAAGTTTAAATATCTCTATTCTACTGTTTATTTAGGCTATAGGTAAATTCCTACTTACCTATATTAAATATATGTTAAATTTATCTTATACAAATATTCATATGCGAGGGAGATACTTTGGCACAAACATGTAATTGGGAAGCCGCATTAAAGCGCCTTGATGACGACATTGAAATTATGGAAATGATGACTTCCATGTTTATTGAGGAATCCCCTAGTTACCTTAATAACATTGCTGATGCACTTAGCAATCAAGATTGGACGTTACTAGGACGTGAATTACATACATTAAAGGGTGTTTGTTCGTCTCTTGGTGCAGAAAAAGCCACTGCATTATTACAAAATGCTGAGTTATTAATCCAAAATAATCAACTTTCGGAAATTAAGCCATTGATAACCACCATTAGACAAGAGATTGGTTCTCTCATTGGAATATTAAAAGCCAACTTGAACCGTTCATGATCAATACGCTTTATATTGAAGAAAGTGTTCGTCAACACGACCGTACCCTGGCGATATGTGACCGATTCCCTCAAGCAAGGAAAATAATTTGTGAGCGCTATGGCGAAGTATTTAACCCTAAAGCGCAGAATTTTCGCTTACAAAAACAGAACCCCGCATTAATACTGGCAGAAAAATATAAAAGCTTCGCTCTTCCCGCGCCTTCAGGTTACGGCATTGGCTCGGAAAAGAACTATTATTTTTCACACATGCTTAATTGCCTGTATGACTGCCGTTATTGCTTTTTACAAGGCATGTATCAATCAGCCAATTATGTTTTATTTGTTAATTTTGAAGATTACCAACAGGACATTCGTCAGATTTGCCAAGATAACCCCGATGATCAGGTACATTTTTTCTCAGGCTATGATTGCGACAGCTTAGCGTTAGAACCTGTCACCCAATTTGCCGCACATTTTTTACCTTTTTTCGCCAAACTGCCCAATGCCTGGCTAGAATTAAGAACTAAAAGCACCCAGATTAGAGGTCTGCTAAAGCGAACACCCGACCCACGTTGTATTGTCGCATTTAGCCTGTCGCCCGATGAAATTGCTCAGAAAGTTGAAGATAAAGCACCTTCACTCGCTAAACGACTGGATGCCATGTGCAAATTACAACAACAAGGCTGGCAACTTGGCTTACGCTTTGACCCGTTAATTTATCAAACCGGTTATCAACAGCAGTACAAAGATTTATCTGAACAAGTGTTTTCTCGTATAAAACTTGAATCATTACACTCTGTCAGTCTGGGAGTATTTCGTTTACCTGAAAAGTTTTTCAAGAAGATTCACAAGCTTTATCCTGAAGAAGTCTTATTTTCCAGCCCGATGGAAACCTCACAGAAAATGACTTCGTATAAAGCCGAATTAGAACAAGAAATGATGCAGTATTGTAGTGATCTATTGTTAACTTACATTCCTGAATCAAAATTCTTTCCATGCACATTTTAAAAAGAACTCTACTGGTCACGGGTGCCAGCTCGGGCATTGGCAGAGCCATTACAAAACAGCTATTACAACAAGGTCATACCATTATTGGAACCTCCCGTGATTGCAGCCAATTTAAAGTCAGTCATGAAAATTTTCACTTTATAGAAATCGACTATACTCAATTAAATCAACTTAAATCTAAATTAAAAGACTTAGAAAAAACATACCCTGCTTTAGACGGTGTTATTTTTTCAGCAGGCTATGGGCAATTTGGCTCATTGGAGCAATTTTCTTTTACTCAAATAGAAACGATGATGACCGTTAATTTTACCAGCCCGGCATTCATCACTCGCGCCTTGTTACCCGGCTTTAAAAGAAAAGCTCACAGCAATTTAATCTATATTGGCTCAGAGGCCGCATTACAAGGTAGCCGAAAAGGTTCTATCTACTGTGCCAGCAAATTTGCACTGCGAGGGTTTACCCAGGCATTACGAGATGAATGCGGTACAAGTAGTGTTCGCGTTTCCTTAATTAACCCGGGCATGGTTAAAACTGATTTTTTTGATTCCTTATCTTTTCAGCCAGGGGACGATGAAACACACGGCCTATTACCCGAAGATATTGCAGAAACAGTCAATTACATACTCAATTCAAATCCCAATAGTGTGATTGATGAGATCAACCTAAACCCAGTCAATAAAGTCATTAAATTTAAAAAACAATCCTGATGCTTGCAAGATCAACCATCTATTTAGCCTATTTGTTAAAAACATCTGCCCGCTACAAACGGACTAAACTGTTTTTTTACAATCTAATAGAAAACCCTCAAAGCCAATTAAAATCATATTTTGATATTTTTATGATTTGCCTGGTCATGCTCAGCGTCTTTTTCCTTGTTTATAGTGTTGAACACTCACTCAACCAATGGGGGGAGTTTTTTGAGCAAGGTGTAGTCGTTATATTTATTAGTGAATACCTACTCAGAGCCTGGCTGTATTCAGATTCCCACCTTATTATTATCAAAGAATATGAAAAATCACTCTATTTAGACACGCCCTTCAGTTTACTCAAGACTCTCAGGCTTGTTGTCTGTAAAAAACTGAAATACATGTTTTCACTTTTTGCCATTATTGATTTACTGGCTATATTACCCAGCTACCGGCCGTTAAGAATTCTACGAATACTGCTTATTTTTCGTTTATTTAAATTATTTCGTTACTCCAATAGCATTAAAGTCTTTTCCGATGTTTTATCCAGTAAACGCTTTGAGCTAATCACACTTGCTATTTTTATGGGATTTTTGGTATTCATTGCCAGCATTGCCATTTATTTATTTGAAAATACCTCTAGTGGCGGTAATATCCAGCATTTATATGATGCCTTCTATTGGTCTATTGTTACCATATCAACCGTAGGCTATGGCGATATAACTCCGCAAACCGTAGGTGGACGATTAGTGACTGTCACCCTTATTCTTACCGGTCTTGGCGTCTTATCATTCTTCACCTCAATTATAGTCGCGGCCTTTAGTGACAAAATGCATACCCTGCGCGAAAACAGAACCTATGCTGAATTAAGTCGCTTTAAAAACTTCATCATCATCTGCGGCTTTGGTAGAGTCGGCCAGGAAGTTGCAAAACAGTTAGAAAAAGACAAACAAGCTTTTATTGTGATTGATAAAGACGAACAAAGTATCTTTCTTGCCAAACAAAAACAGTATTTAGCCATTCAAGATGACGCCAGTACAAACAACGTATTACTAAATGCCGGCATCAACCTAGGCGCAACGGCTGTTTTATGTACGACAGGGGATGATATTGTTAATGTTTACATTACCTTAACCAGTCGTTACCTTAACCCGGATATCAACATCATCTCCCGCTCTAACAGACAAGACAATGTTAATAAGCTTTATCAAGCAGGCGCAAACAGCGTTATTCAACCCTATGAAATAGCAGGATTACTAGCAGCAGAATATGTTGGTCAACCGGTTTGCTGTGAAGCGTTTTTGTGCATTTTACAAGAACAAAAGCAAATCATAATGGACACCATTGAGGTCCCCATAGGTTCTTTTTTAGAAAACCTGCAAATTGGTGATATTGGCCTAA
>DAOVVZ010000368.1:0-3032 GCA_030636915.1 Methylomarinum sp.
CGCCTATGCCTATGCCTATTACTAACGGACTGCCTTTTCTTGTGGCAACCAAGGTTTCTGGATTATTAATCGCGATAACACCTAAGGCATAAGCGCCTTCAAATTGCTTTACCGCCTGTGTTACAGCCTGTAGTAAATCATCTGTTTGCTCTAGCTGCTGGTGGACAGCATGCGCGATAACTTCAGTATCTGTTTCTGATGTAAAACGATAGCCGGATTCGAGTTGCTTTGCTTTTAATTGCTGATGGTTTTCGATAATTCCATTATGGACAACAGCAACTTTATTATTACAAATGTGTGGATGCGCATTGTTTTCAGAAGGTACACCATGGGTTGCCCAACGTGTATGCGCTATTCCAATTTGTCCTGATAATGCCCCTGATTCTTGTTGAATCTTTGCTTCCAGACTTTTTATTTTACCGATTGCTCTAACGCGCTGTATCTCACTCGCATTATTTAAAACAGCAATACCCGATGAATCATAGCCTCGATACTCTAAGCGCCTTAAACCCTCAAGTAAAATAGGAACAACATTTCTTTCCGCAACGCCACCAACAATTCCACACACAATTTTTCTCCAACCTGTTGTTCTAATCGTTTCTTATCTCGATATATTTGATCATTTTAGGATACTAAAACGTAATCCCTTATTATCCATTAGATATTGAGTAAAATATTTTATATTCACAACAATAGATATTTTTACACAGAGATAACAGAGAAGAGCCTAGTAAAATTCATTTACTGCTCTTTCTCAGTGCCCTCTGTGTTAATTTTCTTTTATCTATAGATAAAGCTAAAAATCCTGAAAACCTAGCTCGCAATCAATTCTTTTAAATATTGATATAACATTCGAGAAGATTTAGGCGGCTTTTCTGCTTTTGCCTCTTTTTGGGCATTACGCTGCAACTGTCTTAAATGCTGGCTATCAGCAGTAGGCAATTCATTTAACAATTCGGTTAATACATCATTGCCTTCACTCGCAATTAATTTATCCCGCCATGATTCAGCTTGATGATGTTCTCTAACACCATGCGCACTTTTGGTTTTTAGCCGCTCTAATGTTTCCATTACATTATCTAGCTCTATACTTCTTAGTTTAGCGGTAATAAATTTAAGCTGGCGTTTTCTTGCCGGCTTTGTTGAAGGCATTTTCTTTGCTTCAGCAATAGCTGTTTCAATTTCCGCAGGCATTTCCATTGCTGATAACTGTTCCCCAGTTAAATGCGTAAGCTCTTCTGCTAATTTTGCAATTTCTGCAATAGCATATTTAATCTGAGTTTTATTAGGTCGAATAGCATAATATTCAATTAAATCGCCATTTTCATCATATTCTGGCTCTTCATCACCACCATATGCTACTTCATTATTTTCTATCATTGTTAAACCATTGCTATTAAAAAAACTACAAATATGACGACAAAAGCAATGGGTAGTAAAACTCCCACCCAATCAGATTCAGAATTTTTACTTAGTTGAATTGATGATTTAATCCCTGGTCTCATCCAAAAAATGACCCCAAGCACCATCACACCTAATAAAATATTCTCCAAAAGTGAAAATTCCATTTTGTTACCTCTATCAGTAGTTAATGTAATTATCCTAAAAATAACGCTTAAAGGCGATGATCTTTTATTTCTTTTTTCCAAATAACCATTTTTTGCTGCAATGACATAGCCGCATAAGCAGGACTGGTAGAGGGAAGTTTTACATAGTTTAAATGATTAAACTGTTCTTTAACCGTTGGCAATACTGCCTTTAAATAAATAGCTTCTGCTTTGGCGCCATTAAAACAAACTTTGCTAATGGTAGGGTGCTGCTTAAAAAATTTCAGAAAGTCATTAGTTTTAATTGAGTCCATTTTAATCGCCGAATCTAAGCTTCCTGATCTATAACAGCGCTGTAATACATCCCAGACTGCAATGTTATTTGTTATAAGACAATTTTTACGTTGACTATACTCGCTTATTTCATGTGTACTGTCTTCTTGCAATATAGAAAGCATTATTTGCCAGAAAGCATTTCGAGCATGTCCATAATATTGTTGTTTACGTAACGATTCCTCACTGGGCATGGAACCTAAAATCAATATTTTGGCATGTTGATCAGTTATTGGATTAAACCCTGTAATAGTCTTCACATTTTGAGGATTATCTATAAAAATAAACCCTAACATATCGCCAAATTTGAGATAATGCACGCCTTTTTATCAACGAAGAACAGCCATGTGGTTTAAAAATCTTGCCCTTTACCGTTTTACTGAGTCTTTTTCTTTAGCTGCTGATGAGTTAGAAGAAAAACTGGAAGATAACCGATTTCGTGCATGCGGTGGTCATGAGGAATTTAGCCTAGGCTGGACAGCACCCGCAGGCAATTCAACCGAGCAACTGGTTCATGCTTCTAATGGCTTTATGATGCTATGCCTGAAAAAAGAAGAAAAGGTCATTCCTGCTGCGGTTATTAACGAAATGTTAGAAGAGAAGGTTTCTGCTGTTGAAGATCAAGAAGCCAGAAAACTCAGCAAAAAAGAACGTACCGCGATAAAAGATGAACTGATTTTTGAACTGCTGCCTCGTGCTTTTTCATTTTCAAAAAAGACTTATGCCTATATTGATCCCAAAGGTGGCTGGATGGTGGTTGATGCCGCATCTGCAAAAAAAGCCGAAGATTTATTAAGTCACCTGCGTAAATGTTTAGGTTCTTTAGCTCTTGTTCCCGTCAATAGTACAGATAAACCTGTTGTCACTATGACTGAATGGTTAAATAATAATAGCTCGGTGCCAAAAGATATCGTAGTAGAAGACGAATGTGAACTACGCTCCCCTGAAGAAGAAGGCAGTATCATTCGCTGTAAACGTCATAACCTTAGCCTACCTGAAATAACCAATCATTTAGATACTGGCAAGCAAGTGATTAAACTTGCAGTTAACTGGACGGATCGCTTGTCATTTATAGTTGACGAAAACCTGGCAATTAAACGCTTAATTCTTAAGTAGATAGAATTTCGGAGAAAAGCGGACTGAAGTCCGCTC
>DAOVVZ010000003.1:0-14596 GCA_030636915.1 Methylomarinum sp.
ATAAGTGTTGGGTGTAATAAATAGTATTTGCTTGCCCGTCACACCAGCTCAAAATGACAAGCATCAAGAAACGCTTTCTTATGTTGCCTGTGCTTTCTATCGACATACCTTTGAACCTTACCGCGCATATCAGGATCGTCGTCCAGCACACACCATGCACCATCCCAACGAATAGGAATGTCTAAGTCGCTAGATGCTTTTTGCATGGCTAAAGCAATCGCATAAAACAGATCAAAATGATAGCTTATATTACCGTCAAGATAAGCAACCAAATCTATTGCCTTACCTTCAATATGCTTGCTTCGCATTGTTCGGCTTGCGCCTGAATCAAATAATACCTGCTGTCGCTCAACCGTTCGCAATCCTTCGGTAACGGCAAAGTCCTGATTAGTCAATGCGATAGCTCGATTAACCACCTTAACAAGCCTTGCATCAACATCTTTTAGATTTTTTAGTGAACGCGATCCTAGTTTGTAATTACTCATTGTTTAACCCCTTAATCCAATTATAAAAAATAACAGGCAATTGCAATACTGCCAGTACAATTACCAGTAATATTTGAAACGGCTTGGCGATTGTATTTAACATGGCTATTTTACACCCTGCTCTATAGCACCTTAAATCTAGCGACTCTCATTTTCAATAAATCTGAATACGACTCCATCGCATTATGCTGATTTTCCAAGAGGCTTTTATCTTCATCCTCAAGACTATCAAAAATAGGCGTATTAAAAAAATCACTTAGCTTTTCAATTTTCACATCAAGCTCATTCTTTTCATCTACGACTCTTTGTTCGTGCTTTTTCATTTTTAATTACCTGTTGGTGTGTAAAATATCGCTGCTGTCATTGTTATCAGCAATGCGACAATGGATGGTTTTGCTATTTATTCTATAGCGCGTAGGGTTTAGAGCTGGGTGCTGGATTCGAACCAACAGCCAACCGATTATCAGTCGGTCGCTCTGTAATTTGTACTTACTTAAATCAGAATATCTTCTGCTGATTATAAATACCTTACTAGCCGACACCATGCATTGATCGGCTACCAGTTGAGCTAACCCAGCTCTAAACCCTACTATATTCACTTGCCAGTCTAAAAGGAGAAGCCCTTATCCCATTACTTCGACAAATCAGACGAAATACCGGCTTAAAAACTCGATATGCTGGGCTTAATAAAAACCCTAGCAGTGCTGAGCATTATCGTTATAAATAAAGTCTATCAGCCTCCAGTCGTCAATATTACAGCTTGCAGCTGACATTGAAATGCATAGAGTGCCATAACCATCAAAATAACTACCTGTTGGGTTTGATGTGTCGGGGTAACAATCGCCTGAGTACATCATGGCTTAAATGACTTTTGAAGCGCAGCAATATCCTCATCAACTTGTTGCGTTTCGTTCTTATCAAACCACATTAAAAAAATGAGACAACAACACGCATGGGCCAGATGAGGTAGCCCACTATCCTCATCATTCTTATCACCTCCTTGCCATGCTGCTATATGTCTACATAGGGCTGAAAAATATCTGTTCTTTGCGTCCGATACCTGTTGCCAGTTATCTCGCTGGTATTTTATTTTCCCGAAAGTCAGAACTTTAACCACTTCAGTCAAAATGTCCATAGGCATTAACGACCAATCAGGCTTGCCCTCGTCGAGCTTATCACTGTTCATTCTGGAAATTTGCCCGTGTTGCAATATATCTCAAAATTAGACTGCTTCACTTTTCTTCTCTTTTCCAATGTTGCGACTACGGAGTCTAGCGTGGTCTTGATTGCCCCGTTGATAAAAGCTGTCTCGCTACCATCTAGGTCAGGGTGGCCGTTACGGATTTGAATTGCTATCTTGGTGGAGATTATTATATTACTCATTATTAGCCGCCTGCAAATCAGCAAGAAGCGCCTCTTCTGGATCGCACTTGCCTTCCATTTTTTCCTCAACAGCTTCAGCCTCTTTAGGTGTTGTAGGAATTGATTTGGCACCCTCTTTGTCAGCACTACTTAAACCGTAGTTAATCACACAAAAATTACTTCCTTTTGCTGATATTTTATACTTTGTTCCACCGGCAGAAACAACAAGACCTCTGTCTCTAAGGGTTATGATGTCATCATTTATTAATGCTTTTGATTCACCCGTTACTGTAACAATGTCAGTAATAGATCTTGCTTTGTCGTGTATAAATAAATATTCTAAAATCTCTCTTTGTAGTTTCATTTTTGTTTGTCCAAATTTTAAGCATAAAAAAAGCCGCACCAAGTTCTCACATGATGCAGCTTTTAGGTTGGTGCGGCATCAGTTAAAAGGGTAGTGACCTTTGTCCCTGATTGTCACTACCAACCTTGTGTGCATGGTAACACACTTTTTAAAACTTTTCATTCATTCTAAAATAAGGCTTAGATGTTTTTTTCGTTGTTTTGATTTCATTATCATCTAAAGAGTTTTTAACAAGCCTTACGTGATCAATGCGCCCAAAGCCGCATATACTGCCGATTGATTCCGAGAATCCTACACATCTAGTTTTTATAATAATATTCCGTGGTGATATTGATAGATTGCTCATTCCTTTCCTCCCGCCTAATTAACGTAACAGTTTATTACTTATGCCAGCTTAATATTGCTCATCATACTCAGGCATAGTTCCGTAATCAAGCATACCATCCGATTGCTGTTGCTGTGCGCCTGAATTTGCTGGTAGTTTTTTATCCTGAAGACTACCTAAAATCATATCCAAAGTTTTAGCTTCCGAGTTATTCAAAACTTCCTTGGCTGTTTTGCGGCTTGAGGCTTCAAAAAATGAATGGATAATCATTCTGTTTTTAAGCTGGCCTGAATTGTTAAGATACTCTTCGTTTTGCAAAACAAGACCAACAGGAGCGTTCATTAGACCAGGGAATACAAACGCAGAAACCTTTTTATCCATTTTGCTGTCGTAATCGTAAACATCAATCTCAGCTTGTTGACCACGAACACCTTTTAATCGCATACAGGCCATTAAAGCGGATAGTTGTTTAAAGCCGTATATTTGCTCGCCTTTATTGTTGATAGTCCATAGCGTCAAAAAGCTCGCCTCTGCGCCTTCGTCTGATTTAAAGGACATTTCAATACCCTCGGTGCCCTTGAGAGAAGTCACCTTCTTTGCCATAGTTATTTGGCCTGTATATCCGCCCGTTCGAGATAGCCTGATAAAATTATTATCCGCTTCTGCCGCCGCTTCTTCATTCATTCCGTATTGCTCTGTCATTCTTTTACCTCTTCGTTATAATTTCAAATATTTTATCACGTTCACTTGCTTTTGATTTGTATAGTGCAGAATAGCTTATTCATCTTTTAGCTTGCTTGCTAATAGATCAATTGGATAATCAAGCTGTTCAGCTATCATTTCAGCACCATGCTCTTTGACACTAAACAAATAGCCGTCAAATTTAGACAGTGCTTTGAGTATGCTTATTGCTTCTTCTCTTGTTAGTTCAATCATATGTTTTTATTAGCCCCGCTTTAATCCAAAAGTCTTGTGTTCTTTCCACACCTTCGTAGTGCATTAGCTTTAACTCTTCGCCTGTAAATCCAGAGCCGCGAGTCCTGCCATCAATGGCATCATGGCAACTGCTACAACAAAAAGCCCCGTGAATATCGTTTTTCTTAAGCCCCATTCCCGCGCCACCCAAATGAGCCAGTATGGTTGTTTCAGGGTTGAAATTGCACACAGAAGGTATTCTCACCAAACAGTCCTGTCCTTCTGCTGATTTTCTAAGTTTGCTCATAAAACCTTCATAATCTAATCCTATTATCCATAGCTTTCCTAAAGTGGAATAGGCTATTAACCATACCAACCAATACCATTAATCATAAGATTAACTATATTCACCAAAGCAAGTGCTATATTCAATTCCCTGCTAGTTGAGGTCCACTTTGAACAGGGCTATTTTGTGTAGTCGGCCACTTTACCGCTACGAGGTGATTTGCACGTTACCGCATTAACCTGTCTTTTATCCCACGCTGCCGAGTCATGCACTTAATGTCGTTTGGGGTACGATAAATAACAGACATAAAAAAACCTGCCACTCGTAAAAGGTGCAGGTTTAGTTTTTCAATCACTAAGGCAACTTATACGAATACGGCAAGATATTGTATAAGCCACCTTGCCGTGATTTATGATTTGCATTATACACCTTTGTATTTTGTTTGTATAAATAATTTTATCCATGCCTACCGACCCCTCCACATCTTGTAATGACGATCAGGAATACTTAGCGGCATTCCTTCTGCCATATAATGCTCCTCAATAGACTTCATGTATTCAGACATTTGCTTTAATGTCGCCCATGACAAGCTTATTCGTTTTGAATGCTTCTCAAATTGCTCATGGTCATTGCTTTCTTTTAAAATTATGAAGTAATCTACCCACATTTCCTGCTCGACACTTTTTTGCTCAATGAAATAAATTCTAGCAAGAAACCAAGCTTTCCATTTTGCATGGACGTATTTTTCGCTCTCACCCATGCGACTGCATTCCTCCTTCACCCAAAGCCCAAACAATGCGCCAAGCTGCTTAATTGTTTTGTTGCTAGATACTTTGCTTATCTTGACTTCGTACTGACCGTCAACACCTCGACACTTTAAATCAGCAATGCAGTTATCAAGAATTTCTCCCGACCAGATAACATAGGTTTTGTTGTCAATGTTAGCTGTCATTACTACCCAGTCCCGAACAAACCTTTTAAGAAATCAGGAGTTTTACCCGCATGGTCTTTTCCTGCCAATGCCTTACCGTTTAACACGCCTTGCTTATGACCTTGTTCATACGTTGTGTCAAATAGCTTTTTTATTCCAGCAGGCGTTAGGTTTGCCCCTTCGTCTTTCCATCCAGGGTTTTTCTTTGTGAAAATATCCCACAGCTCTTCTTTTTTCATTTTTATCTCCCAAATAACAATATGGATTTACTTATCACTCAACAACCTCAATAGCACCCTCAACAGCCCAAAGCTTTGTAGCCCTAAAATCATAGATAAAGCTATCCTCTTTATGAGCCGCATCAAACAGAGCTTTAATTAAATTATCAGAGTCAGGTTTCTGTTTGTGGGGCTGGTTAGCATGCGAAGCTTTTTTCTTTTTACTCCATGATTTTGGCATAGGTATGTAAAACGTAATATGAGAGCCACCATCAGGGATGCAAATACTGTTCAGTCTAACTTCGTCAGCAAACGCCCTGTATCGCATAACGCATGGTCTTTCCTTCCATTTATCAGACCGCGTTTGCCTTGGTTTTGATACTGGGATTATGCTGTATTTCATTACAATTACACTCCTTAATGTTAGGTTGGCTGCTCTGCGGTACTACAAGCCCAACCCTAAAAACAAATCAAATGCTTTATCAATACAGTTTTTGCATATAACTGTTCCTGAGTATTCGCTGTTACTGTCCTCGCCTATGAGTAAAGGCGTGTCGTTTTTACCACAAACCTGACAGTTATAATCTAATAGTTCGTGGCTACGTTCTATTGTTAAGATGCTATCTCTATTGTGCGCTCCATTTGCGCGGCTAACCTCTAGTATTTCTACGCCTAGCCCAACGGTTTTAATTTTTCTCACAACGACTCACTCCTAAAAAATATTTTTAACTCTCTCCGTGGCGCATCAGTAAAAACCCTGTTGTATTTAATTATAACCACACTCCTTTTAATGTTAGGTTGGTTTGCCCGATTTTGCGGTTAATAGCATGTTATCAGGGCAAAGTGGCTTGTTATTGACTGGTTATAAATTAATGAGTTGGTTGTTTTTCTTGGTACTCAACCATATTTTTATTAAACCACTGGTTTGGCGTTGCTCCAATTTCATTATCAGGAATATGGCCAGGGCCAACCAATCCGTTATGCACCCAATTCATTGCTTTTTCAGCCCCTTTTCCCTGCTGCCACTCTATCCATGCTGACTGGTTTGCAACAACCATATTGTGAATGATTGAGTTTCCAAGTTTTATGCGCTCTTCCAGTTCTTTTATACGCTTGTCTTTAGCGTCACTCATAAGCCACCTATTTCCATTTATAACCAGCCATCCACACGACCACAAATACATGGTGCGTTTTTGGTGGTTCTGTTTTTATTAAAATTAATACCGTAAATCAAGCTCACCTTTCATCATTTGCGGCCTGTGATTCTGCGGCGTTGGCAGGCTTAAAGCTTACTTTTTGCTTTGACCATTCTGTTTAACAGGTTATTAAATAGAATTGGATCAATTTCATATAAGTTCTCAAGTTCACGGTTAGTCACAAAACTAAAAGTTCTTTTTATACGCACAACCTCTTCCGCTTCATAGTGTGCAATTAGATTTCTAAGTGATTCGTTTTCACTTTGTAATACTGCTGTCATAACCTGTTCCTTTCAATGCCTGCCAACACAGCAGTCAACGTGGACTACTGGTAAGCTGGTTTGTTTAATATCATTTTCTTGATGTCGGGAAAATGATCATTTAATTCATACTACCTACTTTCGCCAGTAGCCAGTTACTTTTACCGTTATAAGGCTAAATTCTTGCGCCAATACCAATGGATGATATCAGTTCTACATCACGCCACTCAAAATCCATTATTTCATTCTTATTTACAAACTTTTGTTGTAGCACTCGACACTCTCCAGGCCGAACACCTGCGAATGCTGTTGCTGAGTGACTACCACAATGATCCGTATTGGTTGCGTGATATAAGAGCCATCTTAGTTCATTTGTTTCTATCATAATCTCTCTCGTTAAAAGCCTAATAACACACCGCTCGATATTGACCGTGGGTACAGTGCGCTTTCCAACTGTTCGGTTATTCCGAATAGTTCATGTTTAAGCCAATCCGCCTATTATCTCCACGGCAAATCAACTCTACCGTTATAAGGCTAATTTATCATCAACCCATTTGTTCACTATTTCTTTTGACCATAAAGATAGCCTCCCTATTTTTATGGGCTTCGGGAACGCACCTTTGCCGCACATGGAGTATAAAGTTGACTTACTGACAGGGATTAGGCCTAAAACTTGTTTTATATCTAATCCTTGAATTTCGTAGTAATCAAAATCTTTATTTCTAGGTGCTATGCACAGCGTGTAAAAGAAACTCATAAATCCTCACCACCAAACACCTCAACCAGTAGAAGCAAAAACCTAGCTATCTCCAGCGACATAATGGAAAAATCAGCATCAAATCTTGCCGCTTCGTCCTCTGCTTCAATATCAGCCATTTGATCTTGAATTATATCAAGAAACTTTAAGCGTTTTATGGCTAAGTTTTCATCAAGGACAAATGATAACCTGTCGCTCCAAGTCATAGCCAGCTTGACAACCTGCTTTCCAGTTTCTAAATGATGGGTGATTTCTGGCAAGCTTAAATTATGGTGCTTACAACGGACAATGGTTTTCGTATCTTCCATTGACTGCAATTCGCACTCATCATTAATAACAAAACCTTGAGGAACAACACCACTAATCAGCCATTCAGTCATAACCCCAACAGGATTGTTTGTTGTATTGATCGGTGTGACAGCCAGCGAACCCAAGCATTTACGCAAATAACTTAACAATTCCTCTGCTTTTGCTGCGCTGGCCGCATCAACAATGATCCAGCCGCCTACAGGGTCAATATAAGCATGTGTATTTTTTGAGTGAGAAAACGCACGGGGCAATAGCTCAAAGATAAGCTCATCTTTTAGAGAGGATTTTTGTTTTCTGGTTGACGCGCACCCATCTCGACTTTCAATTTTAGCTATCTCGTCACTCAGCATTTCATTAACAACGCTGGCTGGCAAGACCTTTTCTTCACGCTTTAAGCAAAGCATCATAAAGCCATTGCATGCATGAACAAGAGTTTCGCCTATTGGTGGTGTCCAGCCTAAGCTAAATTCTTCGTGCTTACCGCACGGGACAAACCGATTACCTTCTATTGCTTCCTCAAGTTCATTAGCTGTTAGGGTGAATGGTTCTGTGAGTCTGTATATTGCTAGGTTTTTAAACATTGTTTTTCCTAATAGTTAATTGTTACATGGTTGATTAGCTTCCATCTTATCCATAACATGCGCTTTCGTAGCATTGCCAATATGAACAGGTATCCATTTCTTTATGTTGTTATCGTTAATAAATTTAATTGCTTTATCTACGCTTAAATGCGTCCTGATTGCTCTTTTAAGGTGGCAAAACTCACCATCGCGGTTTTTATCCTCTATTATTTTTAACGCTTCCGGCAAGTCGTGATTAGCTTCGATTGTTGCAGAGTCATAATCTCTTGCTGTTATGCCATCAAGATTTGCCATATCTGTAGCGTGAACATGCCTCTCTCCATTGTGCATTATCCTATATCCAAAATTTGGAACGTCGTGCTGTAAAAATATAGGAGAAAAAACAACATTATCCAGTTTGTACTTCTTGCCTTGACTGATAACAATTATTCTTTCTTCTAGCACTCCCAGGTCAATAATACTCTGTGCCAAAAAATCACCGCAACAGAATTTTATATCTTCATTTTCAACATAAAGCGTTCTTATCGAACTTGGGTTGAAATGATCTCCGTGAATATGAGTAAGCAAAACAACTTTAATCTGTTGCGAGTATTCGCTTAAATACTTATAAGAAACGCCCACATCAATCAGCACCGAGTCACAAAAAAGTATTGCATTGCCTTGTGATCCAGTGCTTATTATTTGTATTTTCACAAACTTTTAATGTCAATTACGTTATCATCTATCTCATGCTTCGGAACAGCCTTGTTTTGGAATGCGTCCTCTTGTTCCGGTGGGGCGGTCTGCGTGGCATTATCCTTGCTTAAATCATAATCTTTATTATGGTCGCTTATCTCACCTCTAAGCACTTCCATTTCTTCAATATCATCACTAAGCCCAAGTGACGACATAATCTCTTGCGCCCCCCGCTTTAATGCGATCTTAACCGCCATTGGCACAGGGTATGTTTTGTGGGTATAGCTTCCTTGTTTCTTTGCATTAAGATATTCATTATTTCTAACGATTGTGACCTTTCTTGAAACAACTTCCCCAGTGCTTTTATTGATTAGCGTAATAACAACGTAAGGGGCAATAATGTCATTCTCTCTTATCTGGCGTATCTCTGCTTCTGAGTTATTTACCAGATGTAGAGTATCAACCGCCCCGTCCCTTGTTACGGTAAGTTCTTTGTACCCCTCGTAAACACAACCAGTATTGATATTTGCAACCAACCCTACCCTGCTCGCCAGCTTACTAAGGGCTGTCATCATGCCGTTTGGAGATTTGCTTATTGTTGGTTTTCCGCCAAACTGCACAAAAATATAGTAATCGCCGTTACTATAGCTAAGCCCTTGTTCTATCATTGTGGCTATCTTTCTAACAACCAAGTTTTTATACTGATTCACAGCGATATTTGTAGGGCTTGCTATCCATCCGTTATCTTTTTTAACCGTCGGTGTTAAATTAAGAATGAGTTCAACCTGTTTTATTTCTTTCAATAACGGTTCAGGAATACTTGCTTTCTCATATATTTCTTTAAAACTAACAACCGCTTCATTACTCATAACTTACTCCCAATTCATTTAAAAACGTCTTAATTTGCTTTAACTGCTTAATGTTGCCACTAACCGTAAATGTCATTTTGTGGATTTCAGCTTCAGCCGCTTCAGCCTTTGCTTTTTCTTCTTTTTCGGCTTGTATTCTTTGAGATTCTTTTTTTGCGATCTCCAGTTCTTCGTCTGCCCTTATTTTTTCATTTTTCAGCCGCCCAGCCTCTTGCTCGACTTCTTTTGTCTTATTCAGTTCGGCATTCTTTTTAGCATTAATACGTTTCTGCTCAAGCTGTTTAGCCTCCTTCTCTTTTCGCTCAAAGCGTTCTTTTGCAGCAACCTCTCGCTGAACTCTTTCCTCCTCAACACGCTTTTCTTCACGCTCCTCTGCTTCTTTTGCTTCTTTTAGCTTTTTTTCTTGTAGTTCTTTTTCGCGCTTAATGTCATCATTAACAGTTGATACGCTTAAGCTTAGGCCTAGGTTGGTCTTGTATAGTGATTCGATTCTTACCGAATTATCCATACCCCCAATCGTGGCTAACTCATGGCTAATCTTAGTTACAAACCCATCAATTTGACCCATCAGCTTCTTGTTAGGTACAGATAAGATAATGTTAAGCCCAGCATCATCAATGCTGATAAAGTCCAGATGCTCCGCCACGCTGTTGAAATAAGCCTCAATGTCCGATTTTTTTGTATCGAGCATTGCCGCCTCTACGCTACTTATTTTCTCCTTGAGCTGTTCTGTAGCGTTTTTATACAAAACCTTTATATGCTCATCGTAAGACGCGGTAAAGTCCTTATACGGCTTGGTTATGGCTTCGTGAATCATTTTTCGCTGTCTTTCAAAAACCTCTAGGTCTTTGTTTAGCTCTGCGCGAATTCTCTTCATTACAGAGCGATTTTGCTCGGTCGGCTCGATTGTATCAAGATTCATTAATGCGATTTTTTCAGCAACCTCAATACCCCGCGCTTCTATTGCCGAGTATTCGATAATTGGCTTTTGTGCCAAAACTATTAATTGATTTTCACTCATTCTTTTATCCTAATTAATTATTATATGATGTATCGGTCAAAGCTCACTTATCTATAAGTAGCGAAGTGTGAGTGGTTTTTAGTTCGTTATGCAGTTTTGATAGAACATATTGATGCGCCTCTTTGAGAGACAGGTCAACAGGAACGTCTATTGTGAATATTGATCGTATCTTGACTTTATGTGTGCGGCGCTCTACTGGTTGCTTTTCGCTCATCACTCTCTCCTAATTAATTATTTTGTGAAGCCAATTCTTTCAGATCGCGGCAGTTTGTGATATTTCTCGTACCAAGCGTTTAGCCGAGCCCTATTTCTTTGGTACTGCTCAACTTCGCGCTTAATATCTGCTTTAGTTGGCTTCATGCTGTAACTCCTATCTCGTTGTAATCATCAAGGCGAGCAACAAGCTCATTCTCAATATCACTTTGATGCTCAATAGCCAGTTCTTCAAGCCGCTCAATTTCCCACTTGCCTAGCTTTCGGATTATCTCTATGCCGTTTTGAATCACTGAATAAATCACTGCTGATTCAGGCGAGTTAACATCAGGTTCAGCGGGGCTATAATCTGAATGTATTTTTGCTTCCTCTTCTCGTACTATTGCTGTAAACATTTTTTTGCTCCCAAAAATTAAACACGGCCTCACACCGATACGATAGTCTTATGCGGTGATTGAGTCCTACAACGCTAAAGCTACTAAAAATATAGGACTGGGAGTTATTGACTGGCTTTCGTGCCTATTATTTTAGTCTCATCACCCTTGCGAAGTTCTGCATAAAAAAAGCCGTGCTGAACTACTATTTGGCAGCCGTTGCGCTCAAGCTGTGTTAGTTGTGTTGATATGTCATTCATAACGGCACCTGAGTAAAAAATACAATTGTTATTAATATGAATGCCGCGCCCTGTGCTATTTCATCTAGCATGTCAGTTCTCCTGTATTGCGTGTGATTGAATAAAAAAGCTTTAGATTATTGCTTAATCTAGCATTGCTATCACCAAGAGCATAAACCCAGCTTTTACGGTTGATATTAGCACCCTTATTAAGCCTTTTTTCACCTGTTTTAATGAAGTGCTGAGGGTTTGTTTCTATTTGCTTTCTAACAGCCTCTTTATGTATGCCTGTTTTTTCAGACAGTTCAAAAATGGTCATTGGTTCTGTTAATGCGCTGAATAATGTTTTTGTTGTTTTGGTTACTGGCATTGCTTATCTCAATCTGTAAAAGTTATTTTAAAGCATAGCTTGTTTATGATTGGCAAGGTGTGTATATCCTGCTGCCATATTGAATCTTTATCTGTATGAACAAGGAAGTGTATGCCAGTGTATACAATGAACGAAACCCAGAATATGAATGATAGTATAAAAGGAAGTGGTGCTACTCCAATTGGAATTTCATAATTAAAATAGATATAAAGGAACGGAAACATGAGCAGGTAAATTAAACACGCCACACCTGCCATTATCAGCAAATATTTAACTACAAACTTACAAAGACACCATATGAACTGAGCAAAAAAACCACAACCATCTTCTAATGGGTATTCTTCCTCGTCATATTTAAACACCAGTTTGTATATAAAGCTTTTTTTGCTAATGCTCATGACCCACCTACTGTTTGTTTAAATTTTCTATTTCGCTGTGACAAATAATCGCACATAACGAACTAGAGTGCAAGCGTTTTAATCGCTATCCCCGAAAATAAATATATTGACATCACTGTAAAATATCCCTAACATATTAACCATGAGCAAAAAACTAGACTATTATAAAAAACTAAGTAAGCCGGAAAAATCCGAACTAGCTACCAATGCTGGCACAACAGCAACTTATTTGTCGCAGGTTTTTAATGGTCATTGCGACCCAAGCTTTAAGTTAATTAAAAAGCTGGTGTTAGCAAGTAATGGCAAGATTAGTATTTCAGATTTTGCATAAAGTTTTTCAGGTGCGAGTTTCTTAATTATAGCCGCGAGGCCATGCTACGAGAACCCATTAAAATAACACCTCGTACCTGAAAATTAGTTTTTGACCCAAGGGTGCGCGGATGCCTGAAAAGGATGTTCCACCTTGGGTCATATTTAGTACGGACAGTTAACATAACGGTAATGATAACGGCTCATAACTGTGAATATCAGGGTTCGAATCCCTGACTGTCCACCATTTTTAAACGAGGTGATTTATGGATAAAAAAGACGAACTGTTAATTGATAGCCTTGCTAGCCACGTACAGTCAAATGCTGAATGTGTCGAGAGACTTATGGTGATTATTGGTGATGCAATGCCGCATACACAGGATCAATTGATTCGTCTTGGCGACGTATGGCGAAGAATTAACAGCGAAATTAACGCTGAACTTGAGGTTAATATAAAAAAACTTAATTTATAGGGATGGGTGAGCATATGATGCACGAACTTAAGATATTAGACGTATTCTTCCAGCAGGTTATTGATGGAAACAAGACGTTTGAAATAAGAAATAATATAGACAGGGGATTCCAAAAAGGTTACACCGTGAACTTAAGGGAGATAAAAAATGGAAGTGCAACAAATCGCTACACGGGAAGGCAGCAGTTAGTTAAAATTAGCTATGTCAGTGACTTTAATCAGCCTGACAATCAGGTTGTTTTTGCAATGGCATTGGTCGGAAATACAGCAGAAGCATAACCAGCAATTAACACCACACAAAGGCAAGCTTATGAATAAAGAACAGTTCAAACAACTAAAGGCAGGTGATCCGGTCAGTCATAAAGCAGACAGAAGTCAAGGATATATTGTCCACTGTAATTATGGCAATAGAGTGACTGCAGTTAAAACGGTAGATATAACGAACCCTGCTGAGTGGGATTTAGTCGCCGAATACGAAAGAGAACAGCCTTGGCTATCTGTTGAAGAGTTTCAGCTAGAACCAAATGAAGGGGAGTGTTTTATTGTGCTTAAAGGTAGGGTAGTAATGGCTTATCACGATCACAAAGGGTACTTTTTATGCTCTAAAAATAGCATTGACTGCTATATGAAAGAACGCATAACAAAAGCAAGGACTGTTAAATACCCTGATAAACCAGATTTATAGCGGAGATAAAAAATGAAAGTTGATATAGCGGAAAAAATAACAACAGAAGTAGTGATAAAGCTACCTATAGATGAGGCGCTCAGCGTTAGAGAGTTCATACAAGACAGCCTTCTCTATAGGAAAAGCGCTAAGGGTCACGACATAGCAACAAAACTAGCCGATAAAATAGAGCATTTAGGTATATGAAATTAACTTTATTTAACAGAAAGAGCTAGACATCCAAACAGCCTCTTTAGGGGATAAAAATGACTGAAAAAACACATATCAAAGAAATAGTAAGCGTAAGTAACGAGGGTGTATCTTTTACACTGACCGAGAAAGCCTCTCTTAATGGGCGAGGATTGAAAGCAACGAAGTGGTATGTTAGCTGGGACAAAATAGGCAAGGCTTTATTTGACGAGCAGTATTCGGATGATGAGCGCATAAATACAGAAAACAGGAGGCTTAAGTGACTCATCCATGCCCGAAATGCGGGGTGAATTCTTTTCAGCATTGGAACTTCGGGCTTAAGCACAAATGTCACGTTTGCGGGAGCATATGGATCGATTAAAGCATCAAATCCAAACAACCTCCTCGTTGTGAGACAGCCCCTGAATGGCTTAAAACTTGTCTCCTAAAATGCCTGTTACGGCAACTCTGGCCTGATCAAATGTAGATCGGGCTTTTTTTTGGGTAAAATAAAGTTGATCGTATAGCTCTGTGTGTGTATATTGTATTACTGTAAATTATAGATAAAGAGGTGGTTATGTTTAGATTTAATGTGCTGATCCCAAAAACATGGGAAGCACTGGTAAGAGGTTCTGTAGTGGAAGGCGAGACTTTGACAAGTTACGTTAGAGGGTTGATACGAGAGGACTTAAAAAAACGTGGGCTACTGGATGGCTGATGGCAAGAAGTCCTTCATTTTGTACTGTGATATTGTATCAATGGTTGCAAAAATACCAGATGAAGCTGCGGGGAAGTTATTTAAACACATTCTTAA
>DAOVVZ010000288.1:0-3618 GCA_030636915.1 Methylomarinum sp.
AACAGCGGGTGATGTTGTGTTCTATGGTACTTTAGAAGGTTACTTGAAAGCAGTTGATGCTCATACAGGTAAAGAATTATATAAATTCAAAACACCTTCAGGCATTATCGGTAACGTAAATACTTGGTCTTATAAAGGCAAACAATATGTTGGCGTATTGTCAGGTATTGGTGGCTGGGCTGGTATTGGTATCGCGGCTGGTCTTGACTCAGGCGAATCTGATTCAGATACTGAAGGCCTGGGTGCTGTAGGTGCATACAGAAGCTTAAGCTCTTTCACTAAATTAGGTGGTACATTTACTGTATTCTCACTACCTAATAACTAAGTCGATCTAACGATCAACTTTTAGTGATAAAAAAGCCCCAGTCGATTTTAAATCGGCTGGGGCTTTTTTTTACCTGTTACTCCGCCTATAGTTACAAAACAAGCAAATACTCAACCACTACGAACTAAAAGCCCTCAACTTGTCACATTAAAAAGAACAATTTACTTCTTGGACTAGGGTTACTCAAGGGAAATAAATATCCTGACTCTGTCTCTTCTCTGCGTCCTCTGCGTAATATTTTTAAATTCAATTAACCTAATCAAATATGTAGAAGCTAAAGCCTTGCACTAAAAGCGCATAGCATTGAACTTACGCTCAATGAAAATAAACAATAGCGTTTAGCAGAGGACGCCTATCAGGAGCTCTATGCAACTCCCCAGTCTTCTCGGATAAAACCAAGGATTACACTCCCCTTTCATCCTATACTTATAAAATAAGCTATAATAAGCGTATCAGAAAACCTAATACTCCTGAAAATACCACCACCTTAATGAAAGCACTTTCCGGTTATAAAAAATCAATCATTGGCCTATGCCTTACAGCACTTTCTTTATCAGTATTTGCTGAAGATACATTCAGGGTTTGCGCTGATCCGCTTCACCCCCCTTACTCCACAAAATCACAAGATGGTTTTGAAAATAAAATTGCTGAATTGTTCGCCAAACAACTCAACCAGAAGCTTGAGTATTACTGGTTCCCACAGCGCATTGGTTTTATTCGCAACACACTAAAATATCAAATTGATGATACAGATCAATATAAATGTGATGTTGTAATGGGACTACCTGTCGGTTTTGACTTTGCTAAAACCACAAAACCTTATTACCACTCTACCTATGTCATGCTTATCGCCAAGGGACGAGGCTGGGACGATATTGTTAACCCTTCCCAACTAAGTAATTTATCATTACAGCGCGAAGAGTCATTAAAGATTGCGATGTTTGATCGAGGCCCAGGCACAACATGGTTGCATAAAAATGGATTGCTAGACCTGGGCATTCCTTATCAAACCATGACGGGTGATGATAAAAATAATGCGGCAATGCAAATTGACAAAGATCTTAAGGCGAGAAAGATTGATATCGTTATACTTTGGGGGCCTATGGCGGGTTATGTCGTATCACAAAGCCCTAAAGACACTTACAACATCATTCCAATGCAATCAACTCCAGCAATGAAATTTGATTTCTCAATTGCTATGGGGGTTCGTTATGGTGACAACAAAAGAAAACAAATAATTGAACAATTAATAGATAAAAACAAAGACAAGATTCATTCCATTATTTCAGAATACAATATTCCTTTACTACCTATCCCTGAACAAAAGACAGCTAAGGATTATGATTGATTAACCAAAGCAGATAGACAGGTAAGATGGGCAAGAAATAGCCTTTGTCCATCCGACCTTTGTTGTTTGTTGACAATCCTATCGCCCAAACAATTTAACCAGATGCCTCAACCTATCGGCCTGCCCTCCAGCTAACTGTTTCCATTCAAAACGCCACTGCCAATTTCCCTCACAGGTACCAGGTACATTCATCCTATCTTCCGAACCCAACTCTAAAACATCCTGCATCGGGATAACTGTTAAATTTGCAACTGATGCCAATGCTGCTCCAATTAATGTATACGGCATAGAAACCTTAGAAAACCCCAAATACTCATAAACCCTATGTCTTTCATGGTCATTAAGTGATTCAAACCAACCTAATGTAGTGTCATTGTCATGTGTTCCTGTATAAACAACACTATTTTTTTCATGATTATGCGGCAAATAAAAATTATCAGCACTACCATCAAAAGCAAACTGTAAGATTTTCATACCCGGTAAATTAAACTCATTTCTTAAGGCATCAACTTCTTCTGTAATGATCCCTAGATCTTCAGCCACCAAAGCAATTGAATCGCATTCTTTTGTAATAGCATTTAGCAATGCTTTACCTGGTGCCACAACCCATTGGCCATTAATCGCCGTATCTTCATCTGCCGGAATTTCCCAAGCGGATTCCAGCCCTCTGAAGTGATCAATTCTGAGAATATCAAAAAGTTCATTTTGAGTTTTTATTCTATCAGTCCACCACTTAAACCCTGTTCTATGAAGATATTCCCAATCGTAGTGCGGATTTCCCCAACGCTGACCCGTTTCAGAAAAATAATCAGGAGGAACACCTGCAACAACAGACATTTCACCCGCTTTATCCAGCTTAAATATATCTCTATTCGCCCAAACATCAGAGCTATCATAAGCAACAAAGATAGGAATATCACCAAAGAGAAAAACGCCCTTTTCTGTAGCGTACGCCTTTAACTCAGACCATTGCTCAAAAAAAACAAATTGTTCAAACTTAAGACTTTCAATCAAGGTACTCAAACGCAGCTGAGCCTCTTTAATGGCAGCCGGCTTTCTATTCTTTAAGGGTGCGGGCCATTGATTCCAACATCGCTTACCAAACTCTTGCCTCAGCGCTACAAATAAAGCAAAGTCATCTAGCCAGCCTGATTTATCCTGACAAAATTGATTAAAGCAGGCCTTATCTTCTTTACTAGCAAGCGTTTGAAATTCACAAAAGGCTTTTGTTATTAAACAACTCTTAGTAAAAGCATCATCCGCATAACAATCCTCACATTGCTCAGAACTTGCTAACCATCCCTTTCTTTTCAGCCAGTTTATATTAATAAATGAGGGATTACCTGCATGAGCAGATAAGCATTGATAAGGAGAACCATCATCATGCGTCATACCTAAAGGTAATGTTTGCCAGACAGTGACACCGGAATCATGAAGAAAGTTTACAAAATTATAGGCTTCTTGACCAAAATCTCCACCACCTGGCAATGAAGAGACATGAAGTAATACACCAGCTCTACGACTGTTTAAAGGATTGATCATTTTTCGTATATAGATTTAATAACTGGGTACTTTGAAGTCTATTCAAGATCATTTTGGAAGCCGCAGTCAAACTACCCACGGCACAAAAAGTACAATGACATGAAATATTTTCAAGCAATGTGGAATAGCAAGGTAGCAAATTTACCTTACATGATGTCTCTGTTGTCCAAGCATATCTGGTGTTACTAACACGACACCACCAGGACTCACTTGAAACCTTTTATCATCTTCAGCCTTATCTTCACCAATAACAGTACCTTCAGGAATGTGACAGCCTTTTTCTATAATGGCTCGAGTAATGCGGCAATGCCTACCAATTTCAACTTCCGGCAAAATAACGGTATCCTCAACAGTTGAATAAGAATTGACCTTGACATCGGAGAATACTAAAGAATGCCTAACT
>DAOVVZ010000358.1:0-3092 GCA_030636915.1 Methylomarinum sp.
AACATGAGTACATCCCATTAAAATACAACTAATAAAGAGTAGGGTAATGATAGGCTTGTTTAATTTCATACTGAATGTGTACGGTAAATGGCTATTAATATAGCCATTACTTAAATGACTGCTGGCTCTGATAATAATTTTTTTACCTGTCTGCGTAATTCATCGGCTTGACCTGAGCGAAAGCCTAAATGGATATGACGGATAACCCCTTGGCGGTCAATTAGATATGAAGTTGGCATAGCAGCAACACCCAAGTCTTTTGCACATAGTTTGGTATCATCTGTAGCCAGTATAAAATCAACAGGGTTTTTGGTTACAAAGTTCTTGGCATCTTCAGTAATTTCATCTAAGTTAATACCTATGATTTGCAATCCTTCAGAATGATATTGCTTGTGTAGTCCATTTAAGAAGGGAAAGGATTTAACGCAAGGTGGGCACCATGATGCCCAAAAATCAATATATATAACATGGCCTTTAAATTTTTTTAGATCCAGTGGTTCTTTGCTACCATTTAATTCTGAAAGGGCGCAGGGAGTCAATGCTTGACCCACTTCTTGGGATTTAACGGGGTGAGCAAAGGTAAACCCAAGAATGGCGGATGATAATATGATTTTTATCCAATTCATTTTTAATTAACTACAGTGTTTCAATACTTCGGACGGTTTTTAAAAAATACAGTTGCTTTATTTTGTACTTGCTTGATATATAGCGATTTTATTTTTACAGTGTAACTTAAAAAATCATTTAAAATTAATAGCTTACAAAAGCCACCTGAAGTGTTAGTGTTTAGAGGGCTATATAAAATAGCTAGGTATTGGATATTTAGATTTATTGGAATTGACGGACAACAATGTCGGTTCCTGTATGGGTATGATCGGCCGTCATACAATGCCATATCACATCAAAAGCTCTTGGACCAATATCTGTTTTATTGAGTATCATTTGGTAAGTACCTGCACCACCATTAAGTTGAACACCGCTACTATAGTCAGCATCACCGGAAATGGTATCCGTAATACTGATTGCTTGAGTGCCTTTATATAGCTGTATGTTTATTAATAGGCCGGTTACTGGCTCTGACAAATCTTTTATTTGGGTGAAAAGACCTTCAGGTTCGCCGTTACCATCATTAAAGCAGCTGATTGCTGCAAGTGCAGTTGCACTGGCGTTAGTGCCATCGGCACCTAAGGTTGCACCAGCACTGTGAGCATGAATGGCTGGGTTGAATAAAACTATTGAAAAGAACAGTAAAGTAGAATGTAGTTTTTTGTCGTTAAATATTGAATTCATAGGAATTTCACTTCTTATAGTAACGGGTTTTAGCGTTTGGATATTATTATGTACAATGACTGAAATTCCTTTTATTTTAAAGGATATAAAATTCAACACCAGCTGGAAAGGGATAAAAATTCAATACCTGTCATTGGCAAGTGTTGAAAGAGACTTTTAAGGTAAAAAGTCTCTAGCGATAGTTTATCTCAGTTGTATAACTGATTTAAGGTTGCGGCCAGACTTGAGTTCCGTCAACTTCAATAGACATATCATCATCCAATTGTGCTGCAGAAGGCGTTACTACAACATCGACACCAGTACCACATGATTCGGGTAGATCGCTAGTGCGGTTAACCGTTAATGATGCAGGAGAGTTGTAACCATTAAGATCTTCTGTCCCATCAAAAATAGAGCCTACTGCAGGTGTCCATAACATGGCTGCTGCATCGTTAAAACCACTGACAGTGGTAATTTCACAAACATCTGCAATAGCGACTATGAATTTAACAGTTTTAGCACAAGAAGTAGGTTCAATCACTACGCCACTGGTTCTGAAAGGAATGACACCTTTAAAACCACCTTTCAAGTAGCTGCCGTAAGCATAATAGCCAAGATTATTACCTAAGTCGTCTTTTATGAATTCCTGCGATGTAAAAACGTCCTTATTTTGGATTATTTGAACTGGATTACCCTAGTTTGGTACGTAATCAGTTAGCGGTTGATCAACAGATGCACCATCTACCGTAATAGAAGAGTCAGTACCGTTGGGAAAGACAACAACAGTAGCTATTGTATTGATTGTAGTGGCCCCTGTTGAATCCTTACAACCATGAGAAATAACTTGATTATTATAATCACTACCATGACTAGCACTATTTTCATCAATTGATGGTGTTTGTAGTCGTGTATGGGCTGATGCCATTTGACTAGCAGCAAGAATACTACCTGTTATTACGAATAATGCTAACTTTTTAGTGGAGATATTTGTCATATTGAATTTCCTTGAATTGGTTGGCTACCAAAATAGAATTAGGTATTTTGGTTTCTTATTTCTATTGAGCATATATTGTGCCAATAATGACTGTAATATTATTTTAAGATTGTTTTTTATGAATGTCTTGTAAATCAATTGGTAATGATTATCAATTAGATTATTATTTTTTTACAGTATTATAATTAAGTAATGCTTTTGTCTATGTTTTACAGAGGGTTTTTGTTAAAAATAACTGATTAGAGTCTGTAAAATAGGGCATATGACTTGTTTTTATAGAGGAAGCTAATGGTAAATGAGTGCTTTTTAAGTGTTTTTACCTATATTGTGTCAATTGACACAGTGAAAGTGGTTTATATAACATAGTTTAATTAATGGTGTGAGTTATGTCTGTAGAGTACCTGGTGAAAAAAGGAAATAAACTCTTTTAGAGGTTACGCATTGATGACTGTTCTGGTCTAACGCTGAAAAGCAGGGAAACGGAGCGCTAGCGGAGTGATGATTTTTAGTCCGCGGTAGGCGACAGCAAAAAGGTCAAGACACACTCTTCAATCCCATCACCAAAACAGGCAGCATTCAAAGTCTAGATCTCTCCATTCAAGCGATCTACGACATCATTAGGCAACGTGCAAAACAAGCCAAAATAGAAAGTTGTAGACCCCGTGACTTAAGGTGAACCTTTGTGACTCATTTGCTAGAAGCAGGGGTTGATATTAATACCACGAGACAGTTAGCAGGGCATACCGATATTTAAACCGCGGCTCGTTATGATTTACTAGATGAAAAATCTCAAAAGAAAGTCTTGCGCCAATTACAAAGAGGCTAAGAA
>DAOVVZ010000023.1:0-8908 GCA_030636915.1 Methylomarinum sp.
ATTACCGTTGCTTTAGACAGTGCCATTGCTTCAGGTACTTTTAACAAAGACCCTTGGAGAATAACAATATCAGCACTTTCAATCGCCACATCTGTGCCTGTACCAATAGCAAAACCCACATTGGCTTGCGCTAACGCAGGCGCATCATTAATACCATCCCCAACCATTCCAACAATCTCACCGGTAAGCTGTAACTGTTTGGCAACAGCAGCCTTATCTTCAGGTAAAACTTGCGCTCTAACCTCGTCAATTCCAGCCTGTTTAGCGATTGCCTTAGCCGTTATTTCATTATCACCAGTCACCATGATGATACGCACACCCTGGCTCTTTAATTGCTGCACGGCTTTAGCAGAATCTTTCTTGATTGGATCTGATACGGCAATAATGCCTGCAATTTGACTATCAACCGCTAATAACATTGCGGTCTGCCCTTGTTTTGATAAATTGTCTATGTTCTTTATATGTTTAGCATAATCAATGCCTTTATCTTCCATTAAAGCTTGGTTACCAAAAAACACCTGCTGATTAGAAATTAGTGCGCCAATACCGTGCCCTGTGATAGCTTCAAAAGCGGTGGCTTTATCCAAAGTCAATTGTTTTTCTTCTGCTGCTGCCAAAATAGCAGCTGCCAAAGGATGCTCTGAACCAGACTCTAAACTAGCGGCTAACTGCAAAATACCATCTTCATCATAACCATCAACGACTTCAATCTTTGATACAGTGGGTTTACCTTCCGTTACCGTTCCGGTTTTATCTAGAATTAAACATGTTAACTTCCCTGCGCTTTGCAAGGCATCACCATTACGAATTAACACGCCCATTTGTGCCGCTCGCCCTACTGCAACCATGACTGATATAGGTGTTGCCAAACCTAATGCACAAGGACATGCAATCACTAAAACCGTCATCGATGTAACAAAAGCAAAACCCATCGAAGGTTCAGGACCAAAGCTATACCAAATAATAAAAGTTAAAATAGAAATACAGACAACGACAGGTACAAAAATACTGGAGATCCTATCTGCTAGTTTTGCTATTTCAGGCTTACTGCCTTGTGCAGTCCGCACACTGTTAATAATTTGAGCCAATGCCGTGTCTCGACCAATACGCGTGGCTTTAAACAAAAAACTGCCTTTTTGGTTCATTGTTCCAGCAACAACCTTTGATCCCTCAATCTTTTCTACGGGAATCGGCTCCCCCGTTAACATAGACTCATCAACGGTTGAGTGTCCCTCGACCAACTCACCATCAACCGCAATTTTCTCGCCGGGTCTCACCCGCAAAACCTCACCCAAACCTACTTCTTCAATGGCAATATCCTGTTCCACTCCATCCCTTATTACCCTTGCTGTTCGCGGTTGTAATCCGATAAGAGCTCTAATAGCAGATGAGGTTTGACCTCTCGCTTTAGTTTCGAGTGCTGTACCAAAATCAATAAAAGCTAAAATAATCACAGACGCTTCAAAATAAGCATGCGGTGCAAGTTTTGTTAAATGACTGGAATAATCAATCACCACACAGGAATAAAGCCAGGCTGAACCAGTACCAAGAGCAATCAAGGTATCCATATTTGCCTGACCAAGCATTAATGATTTAAACGCACCCGTGAAAAAATGTCCTCCCGAATATCGCAGTATCCATAAGGTAATTAAAGCGATAACCGGCCAAAACCAGCGCCCAAAATTCGAACCAATCTCAGGCAACCAGCCCAAATGCCCAAACACCATTAATGGCACACCAAAAGCGGCGGCAACCTTGGCTTGTTGCATTAATCGCTGGTAACGCTGCAACTCTCTTTCTTCTTGTTCACTCGGATCTTCCAGACCTTCCATTACTGCAGCATCATAACCTGCATCTTGTACCGATTTTTTTAGCAATTCGGGGTCTACATCACCTTCAACCAATGCAGAATGATCAGCAAAATTAACACTCACTGAAGTAACACCATCAACAGATCCTAACGCACCTTCTACCGCACCGACACAACCCGCACAACTCATTCCTAATATAGATAACCTCAACTTATTATCTGTTGAACCTGCTTGCTCTTCTGTACTCATGAAAGACCTCTATTTAAAAATTCAGAACGAAATGAGAATGAACTGACGAAAATTACGTGAAAGATTATCAATAACTTATGGCTCAGCAGAATGAGCAAAGACTTTTCTTCTTTATCAAAAATGAAGATATATTCTGTGATGGGCACGCTAACGCTTTGCCCATCCTACATTTTGTTAACAGCTAGAACTTACCCAACAACATAGCCTGCTTCAGTAATAGCCTTTATTAATACATCTGCATTTGTTTTTTCTGCATCAAATTCTATATCTACTTTATTTTCCTTACTCGTTGCTTCAACAGATAGAACACCATCGATAGCATTCAACTTGGTTTTAACATTAGACTCACATCCACCACACTTCATACCTGTTACTGCTAATGAAACTGATTCCGACATTTTTATCCTCTCTATAATTTAAATATCAACGATTACTATTATAAGTCAATCTTATCTTAAATTGCTGTTATCCCTCGTCAACCAACTGCATCATACGACTTAAAGTATCAGGCGTACTATAATGATAGCCCTGAGCATAATCAACACCAATTTCTTTTAAAATATCAACAATCTGCTGATTTTCAACAAACTCGGCAATGGTTTCCTTACCCATCACCTGACCAATTTCATTAATGGACCTAACCATTGCCCTATCAATGGGGTCAGATACAATATCTTTAACAAACATGCCATCAATCTTAAGAAACTCAACAGGCAAATTTTTAAGATAGGCAAATGATGACAAACCACTTCCAAAATCATCTAATGAGAAGCGAATACCAATGGCTTGCAAGCCTGTCATTAGTTTTTTGGCCTGGGTTAAATTATTAATAGCGGCTGTTTCTGTAATTTCAAAAATCAGTTTATGAGCAGGAAATTTCAATTGCCGAATCAGTTTAATGATAAAAGGTTGAATCTTTTCATCAGCCAAGCTTTGCCCAGAAAGATTGACGCTAAAAGAATCTATTGCATCAAGCTCATCAGGATGATCATTAAACCAATCCAAAGTAGCCTTAATGACCCAACAATCAATTTTAGTCGCTAAATTAAAATGTTCGGCCGCAGGTAAAAAAGCACTGGGTGAAATAACCTGTCCTTCGTCACCTATCAATCGCAATAAGATTTCATATTTACTTTTATGGCCACCCTTAATTGATAAAGAAACTATTTTTTGAGCATATAAACAAAATTGATTATTATCTAATGCTCTTTCAATTCTTTGTACCCATTGTATTTCACCTGACTGTGTACTTAAGTAGCTATCATCTTTGCTAAACACATAAATCTTATTCCGCCCAGTGTTTTTAGCTGCATAGCACGCAGTATCGGCAAATTTTAAAACTTCAACTGCATCATCACCTTTTCTTACACTCACCAAGCCAATACTTGCACCTACTTTGAAGCTATTATTATCCCAAATCAATTGATATTCATTGATGATTTTCTGCAACTTCTCTGCAATTTGTAATGCTTGATCCTGATTACAGTACGACAGAACTAAGGCAAATTCATCACCACCTAATCGCGCCAACACATCTTGTTTTCGCCCTGCCTTTTTCATTTCTCGCCCTAATTGACGAAGTAATTCATCCCCAGCAAGATGCCCCGCAGTATCATTAACAATCTTAAAATGATCTAAATCAATAAAACATAAAGCATGTTCATCTTTATACTCTGCCTCAAAAAGCAAACTCGCCAAATGCTTTTCAAATTCATGTCGATTGATCAACCCAGTTAATGAGTCATGTGTTGCACGATAGGCTATTTCCTCAGAAGATGCTTTTGCCTCAGTTATATCTTCTTGAATAGCAATATAATGAGAAATTAAACCTTGTTCGTCAAAAACAGGTGATATGGACTCCTTAGCCCAATACAATTCACCTTTTTTGTTTTTATTTTGTAGCACACCTACCCACGTCTGCCCTTGCTTAATTGTTTCCCAAAGTTCCTTATAAACACTAGGCGGTGTATTTCCTGAATGAAAAATATTGATGTTTTCACCTAAGATTTCATTACATTCATAGCCTGTAATAAACTTAATTTGTGGATTAACATACTCTATTACTCCATCAAGGTTGGTCATCAACACTAGATTAGGGCTTTGTTTAACAGCCATTGATAATTTTTTTAATTCTTCCTGTTTTTTTAATCGGATTGAAATATCTCTTAAAATACAGGAATAATAATGCTGATTATTAGACAACCATGCCGACAAAGTAAATTCTAAAGGAAAGACGCAACCATCCTTTTTAAGCCCTTCAATCTGAAAGGTTTTCTTAGGGATTGAAAGCACGTCAGCCTGACTGGCTTTGTCAAACTGCTCTCTATATTGTTCTCTGGAATCTTCAGTAATTAACACTATGGCAGATTTATCCAAAATTTCTGACGAGGTATAGCCAAAAACCTGACAAGCGGCCTGGTTCCAAAAAACCACATTACCTAAATGATTAACTGAAATAATCGCATCATTTGCTGATTCTGCAATGGCTTGAAAACGCGCTTCATTTTCTTTTAACCGCTTTTCTGCTCGATTTTTCTGAATCAGTATATTTAATCGATGATCTAAAATATGCCAATTAACGGGTTTAGTAATATAATCTTCCGCACCCGCTGAAAACGCCCTGTCGATAGACTGATCATCGTCCATAGCTGTAATCATTATAACGGGAATAGAGCTTACCCTTACGTCACGAAATTGTTTAATTCTCTTACACGCCTCAAATCCATCAAGTTCTGGCATAGAACCATCCATCAAGATAAGCTGTGGGAATTCCTTAGCACATATATCAACTGCCTCTTGCCCATTAACTGCCGTAATAACACTGTAGCCTTTTTTCTCTAAAACTTTACTCGTAATAATACGAGTCGTTTTGTCATCCTCAGCAACCAATATAAGAGGCTTCAACAAATCTTCGCTCATAATAAAATGCAATATTCCTAGTTAGTTAAGCTGTTAACCATAGCTACACATAAATACTTCTTGTGGCCAAGGTAACGAAATAAACATCGTTTTTTTTACTAAAATCAAAAAGCCTACAGAACAACCAGACAAAAGATAACTCCACTCTCATTTTAAAAATTATAACGATCGTGAAGACATAGAACTACAACTAATCCATTATAACGCAGTATTATATAGCTTAGACTTTTATCATAATATTCCCATAAAAATTTCATGCTTATTGTGAGCATTAGCCTTACAAACCAACAACGAATCAATTTACACATGAAAATTAAACTTATTTTTATTACATTAATGGCTCTTTTCACATCAATCATATCTGCTGATGAACTGGGTAATTTAACAACCAAACAACTGCTCAAATTACAAAAAAACAGCAATGCACTAGTTATTGATATCCGCACAGAAAAAGAGTGGCAAGCCACTGGCACTATTCCTAACAGCCATAAACTGCAATTCTTTTCAGATAAAGGGAAGTATGACACTAAAAAATGGTTAACTGATTTAAAACAATTAAAATCCAATGATGATCAAATAGTGATACTGGTCTGTAGATCCGGCATCCGAAGCGGTACAGTTGGAAATATGCTCACCCAACAACTCGGTATGAAAAAAATCTATCACTTATCTAATGGTATGATGTCGTGGATAAAAACCGGAAACAAAACAACAAAAGATTGCTTGCCTCAACTTGCCTGTAAATAAAATATGTCTTTAAATAGCGTAACCAACCAAACTATAGCACTTGCGGGCATATCCCAAGCCTGCCTACTTGTGCAACAATTAGCGACCCAGGGCAAAGCCGACAGTGCCGCAGTCGAAACCTGTATTAACAGCCTGTTAAAAATAGATTCTGAAAACGTGCTTGATATTTATGGTGGCTTAGCTCAATTAAAACCGGGATTAGAACAGTTACAACTACAAGTAACCGGTCGAACGATTGCAGACCCCGAACAAGCGCGCTACGCCGCCTCACTGGTTTTTCTTGAAAGCCAGCTATCCAAGCAGCCTGAGATGCTTAAGAAAATCAGCAGCTGTGTTGAAAGAGCCCAAATACAAGCAGAATCATTCGGTGTAATGCATGAAAATGTGCTCGCCAATCTTGGCGATGCTTACCATTCGACCATTAGTACATTACAACCCCGCATCATGGTAAACGGCAAAGAAGAATATCTTGCCAGACCAGATATTGTCAATAAAATTAGAGCCTTATTACTCGCAGGTATTCGCTCTACTCTATTATGGCGACAATGTGGCGGTGCTCGCTGGAAATTTATATTTTTTCGTAAAAAGCTACAAGATGAAATCAAATTTCTTCTTTCTCAAATTGATTAACCCCTCTCTGTACAGGGCAGATAACCATGCTAATAGATGCCAAAAATCTTACCCGTTATTATGACCAACACTGTGCCGTAGATAACGTCAGTTTTTCTTTAATAAAAGGCGAAGTACTTGGCTTTTTAGGCCCTAACGGTGCGGGTAAAACTACTACCATGCAAATGCTCTGTGGAAACCTTGCTCCCAGCGCTGGGCAAATCAGCATCAATGGTTTTGATCTATTAGAACAACCCAAACAAGCCAAACGCTATTTGGGCTATTTACCGGATACACCACCTTTATATAAAGAGTTAACAGTTAATGAGTTTCTGACATACTGCGCCAGGTTGCACCGACTGTCTTTTAGAGTAATCAATCAAGCGGTTAATTCAGCCAAAGAGCGATGCGGACTTAATGATGTGGCTGAACGGCTGATAGTTAATTTATCCAAAGGCTTTCAACAACGGGTAGGTATTGCGCAGGCCATACTCCACAATCCGGCAATTATTATTCTTGATGAGCCCACCGTGGGTTTAGACCCTATTCAGATTAAAGAAATACGCGCCTTAATTAAAGAATTGGGCAGTGAACACGGCATTATTCTCTCTACCCATATCCTGCCTGAAGTACAGGAATCTTGCAGCCATGTACAAATTATCAATCAAGGCCAACTGGTTTTAAAGGAAACCATTGCTGGCTTAAATCAACAGATGAATACAGCGACAATTAAAGTTGTCACCCGCCAGCCTATTGATATAGAAAAACTTTCTGCTATAGCTAGCATTAGCAGCATTAAAAAAACCGATACCAGCCACTACCTGATTCATCACGATAACCATAACAACCCGACAGAACAAGTTGCCGAAATAATCATCAATTCTGGCTGGGGCTTACAAGAATTAACCCCGGTTAAGAAGTCGATGGAAGATATATTTATTAGTCTGACCTCTAAAAAAGACCAAAACACTGAGGATTTACAATGATTTTAGACATCGCCTCCAGAGAACTGAAAACGCTGTTTTTATCACCCTTAGCTTGGTCAATATTAGCCGTTTTACAGTTTATTCTTGCCTACCTGTTTTTAACCCAAATTGAGACATTCGCCTCCTTTCAGGCACAATTAGCCAATATTGATAATGCGCCCGGGCTAACTGACATTATCGTCTTACCTTTATTTAGTAACGCCGCCATTATCTTATTATTAGTGACCCCATTACTAACCATGCGTTTAGTCAGCGAAGAAAGACGTAACAAAACTTTGGCTCTATTACTATCAGCTCCTGTAACCACTCGCGAAATTATTTTTGGTAAATATCTGGGTATTTTAGGCATGTTGATGCTGATCGTATTGCTCATTTGCCTTATGCCATTATCCCTATTGTTAGGTGGTGAACTTGATCTTGGCAAATTTGCCTGCAACATCCTAGCCTTGTCATTACTGGTTGCCGCTTTCTCATCATTAGGGCTTTATATGTCCTGCATTGCTAGCCACCCAACCATTGCTGCCATTGCAAGTTTTGGCCTACTATTGCTGCTGTGGATACTTGACTGGTCAGCCGGAGCAAAGGGAGATAGTAGTGATCTATTTCATTATTTATCAATGCTTAAACATTTCCAAACTATTCAAAGCGGTCTACTCAACACGCTTGATCTCAGTTATTTTCTACTATTTATCAGCACATTCCTGATTCTGAGTATGCGTAGATTAGAAAGCGATAGGCTACAAAAATGAAAATAACCCAACATATTCACCAACGACTCCGCTTAAAAAATGGGATTATTACTTTTATAATCCTCTCACTATTAATCGCTATGGCTTGGCTTAGCCACACTTATACCGCGCAAATAGACTTAACCAGTAACGCCAGTAATACACTTTCTGAAGCATCGCAAAAAGTGTTATCAACGTTACCTGACCCTATCAGCATTACGGCTTATATTAAACAACCGACATTACAAAAACAGGTTACTCAATTAGTTGATCAGTATCGTCGATTTAAACAAACCATCGAGCTTGATTTTGTCGATCCAACCAGCGTCCCAGAAAAAGCCAGAGAACTTAATATAGGTCCACAAGGTGCTATTGTTGTTGGCTATCAGGGGCGTACTGAGAAAATTACCTTTTTAGATGAATCTACCTTATCAAACGCTTTATTACAGCTAGCAAACACCAATAAACGCTGGGTTACCTTTTTAAGCGGACACGGTGAACGCTCCCCCGCAGGCAAAGCCAATTTTGATTGGGGCTTATTTGGCAATGAACTAGCCAAACATAAAATAAAAGCACAAACCATCAATTTAGCTCAATTCTCCACCATCCCTGATAACTCATCATTATTGGTATTAGCGTCTCCTGCCGTGCCTTTATTGGAAGCAGAGATCAATATAATCAGTGATTATATTGATCAGGGTGGTAATTTACTGTTATTGACTGACCCCGGTCATCCGCATTTAACTGTTATTGAAGAACAACTCGGCATTCATAAATTTCCAGGCACCATCGTTGATAGTAGCTCGGGACTTTATGGTATTGATGACCCGACGTTTGTATTAGTCAGTGAATATAGTCG
>DAOVVZ010000366.1:0-3043 GCA_030636915.1 Methylomarinum sp.
AAGCCCATTTTAAATGAGTTCGTAAATATACAGTTTCAGTTTGCAGATATTTTATATCATTGAAGAGGTTATCATAAATATTATTGATAGTATTTATGTTAAGAGCTGTGAAATTAGTCTGTAAATCATCCCATATAAAACCTGATCTATTATTCTTGTGCTATGCTTTTATTCATTTAATACTCTTGCAATCACTCTTGCGAGGAATCTTACTATGGAGAAATAGTGAATTAGGGACGACAATCCCTAGTAGTGAAATTGTACAGTCATTTTTTGTTGGAATGTGGATCATTTTAGCAGTTGTGGAGAAGACATCTTAGCTAAGGAATTGAAAGGTAAATTTTATCATTTTAACTTTTAACAGATATTATAAGGCTCCCTCGCTTTTCCTTTGATGCTCATTCTCTGTGCAATATGGTGTTACCTCGCCTCTTCATTATGCAGAGAGTATGGGAATCCGCCTAGATAGGTATAGGTGAGTGATTAAAAGTAGCTTTGAAAAATTTTAGCCAAGGATGGGGTATCTTGCCAATTTTTAAGGAAACGTTTTATATCTCTTTTTTTAGCTTTATTAAACAAATATTGATTCCAGTGCTGCTTCATTGAATCAAGATCAATAATAACGGGTTGTGAGTTAGAAACCATAATATTAGTTATTTTTAGATCACCATGAGAAATGTTAAGCTCGTGAATACTTTTTAATAATTTTACAGTAGACTCGGCCATAGACCTTTTGTCATCAAGGGTATGATTGTCTGAATTAAAATAAATATCCCCTGTTTCTCCTGAAATTAGCTTTGTTACAAAATAAGCTTCTTTGCGCAGAGGGCCCCAACGTTTTTCAATGACAGCAACAGGTTCGGGAGTCGGGATACCATAAAACTGCAATAAATGGCCGTTAACCCAGGAACTTACAGCTCTAGAGCAGCGAAAAGCACGACCAAAGGCATGTTGCCAATTTTTAATATTGTAGCGTTTAACCACCATTTTTATATTATCAATAGTGACTATGGCAACCGTACAGGTATTGCCATCTTTTAGTAAATCAGTTTTCTTAATATAACTATCTGGTGAATCAAGAAAAGCCTGCATTTCAGCTGTTCTATATTTTCTTGCACAGATAGTTTGTTGACCCCATGTTTGCTGGTAAAAAAATAGGCTACAGGATCTTTTTGTTTTTGCTAGTCGATCTAGCTTTCTTTTTTCTCTAATTTCTAATGTGTTGGATTTAATCTGGCTGAGTATAGATTGACTAAATGGCCAGTTACGAAGTTTGCAATAATCTTGCAGGGCTACTTCTATATTATGGTCATTAGAAGGATAAAATTGAGCAAAAAGCAGGGCTAAATTGTTAAAGGCTAATTGTTTGTTATTGCAATCAATCTCGGTAATGTCTGCTCCATCAAGGGTATAAAACTGATTATTTGCAATTAAAAAATTATTTAAATGCAAATCCTGTTGAATAAGGCCTTGCTTATGGTGCTCAGCGACTGTGCGTGTTAGTTGCTTTAGTAACTTAGGCTGTTGAGATTCATTTGTATTTTCCCAGACAGGTTTTAAATCGGCAGCATTTTTCAGTAACTCATAAAGTATAAAATAAATTTCATCTTGTTTATGCTTTCCGTCATGCAGGACTTTAGGCGCAAGTATTTGCTTTTCGGTTAAAAGCTGAAATCCTTTTTGTTCCTTATGCCAATGAGTTTTTGCTCTATTAGGCGCAATAAAAAACTTTGCAAAAACAGTTTGTCCTTGCCATTGACCGATACAAGAAATACGTTTTCCAGGTAGACATCGTGTAATTTTTGAGCACTGAAATAGATAGCATGATTGATTGGAATCGGGGAGTGATAAACTAAAGTTTGTTTGGCATTCATAGCCAATTTCCCTTAGTCTATTTATATCGTTAGTGTAAGTCATGTGTTTTTGCAAAAGAATCTATGATATCGGCTGCAGCTTCCGGCCTACTGTAAAGGTCCTCAGTTAGACTGTATTTAATACAATTTTCAACCCATGTTGAATACTCAGGAGAGGTCAACATCGTTTCAAGCTTATGGTTAAAGTCGTCTTGTGAAAAGGGCTCTTTAGCAATTAACCCTGATTTAGAACGTTCCACATGGAAAGCATAGCCACACGCTCCAGAAATAAGCACGGGTAACCCGGCGACAATCGCTTCAAGAATAACATTGCCTGTATTTTCGCTAATGGCGGGGTGGGCTAATAAATCAGCACCTAATAGAAAGGCTGGTACATCATCCCTTCCCAGAAAAATATGAAGCTGTTTTGCGATACCTAATTTTTCAGCTAAAGCTTGAAAAGGTTTAGGGTTATCTTCGCCAATCATCATAATGCGGGTTTTTGATTTTAATGCTTCAGGCAATGACGCTAGACCAGCTATCGTTCGTTCAAGTCCTTTGCGTTTAAAAGCAGAACCAATCATCAGGATAACTTTTTCATCATCATGAATGTTAAACTCAGTTCGCCATTGTTTTCTGATTTTCTCTGCATCAGGAGGCCTTTTTCTATCTGCACTAATTCCTGGTGGCAGGAGATGAAACCTCTCTTTTTGAGTATGGTAATGAGTGATATATTTTTTTTGTTCTATTTCCGAAAGCATCATTAATTGAGTTTTTGAACTGGGGTCAAAAACGGCTTTTTCAAAGGCAGAAAAATGGATAGGCAAACGTAAATATAAGGCCTTACAAATCGCTTCCGTTTTAGCTAATTTATGTCGCCATAAATCATGATCCTCAATATGCTGTAACAATACGGGAGGTTCAGCTTCACCCTGGAAGTATTGCCAAACAATCATACAGCCACTATGACTTTGGACAAAGTTAAATTCAAGATTACCCGGAATAGTCGAATGATTCTGGTAAGTTTCAAAAGCATTTTGCGCACTGATATGATGATCTAAAACAACTATTTTGCTTGCTGTTTGCGCTGCCGAAACTAATTCATCAATTGGATAACAAAAGTCCACAATGTAAAGCTCAGTCCCATCAGCAAACTGGGGCAAGGGTGTGCGGTGACGAACGGCTTGATA
>DAOVVZ010000279.1:0-3715 GCA_030636915.1 Methylomarinum sp.
GGTATTTCTGCGTAACCAGTCATAACAAACTGCCTGTGGCTCTTCCAGTAGGCGAATATCTTTTAGCCCTGCAATTTTTGCTGCTTCCAATGTTAATGATCGTGCCGCCTCATCAAATGAAGCCGGTACAGTAATCACCAACGTTTGCTGCTCTAAAGGGGCATCAGGAAATTGATGTCCCCAAACAGTACGTACATGCGCTAAATAACTGGCACTAGCGTCTAAAGGCGATACTTTTTGAATTTCATCGGCGCTGCCCCAGGGTAAAATCTCCGCGGTATGATCAACCGAAGGATGAGATAACCAGCTTTTTGCACTGGTGACAAATCGACCCTGGGTTTTAGCGCCCAGTACACGCGCCGCTTCACCGATAACCGCTTTTCCTCCTGCTGGTGAAAAACTAATATCCGCTTCCGATAATTCCCCATCTGCAGGGTGGTAACGTACCGAAGGCAATAAGGAACGAGAGGATACTTCCCCTGGTGCAATAAGCTGATCAATCTCAAAGATGTTGATTGATTGATTTGTTTTTGATTTATCGGCTTCTGTATAAGCAACCACGGTATGTGTTGTACCAAGGTCAATACCGACTAAATATTTTGCTGATTTATTTTTCAAAAGAAATTCCCTAGAGATAGGAAGTAGGATGGGCAAAGCGTTAGCATCCCCATCAAAATAAACATGATGGGCACGAAAGAACCTTTGCCCATCCTACACTTATCAATGTTGTTTCGTGCATATTCCCTAATGTGAGGAATTACTCTTCTCCCGCTCTCACATCAAACTCTATTTTCCAGCGATGATCATCTTGCTGAGAAACCGCATGTAATTCCAGTGTACCGACTTCTGTAACTGCGGCACTTAAATGAACGGGAACCACTTCACCTGCATTACGCCCTTCTTCTGGTAAGGTAATTTCAATTTCATCCAGTTCCTCCAGCTCTTCATCTGTCCAATAATCTAAACGTGATCCTACATTATCTTCTCGACGAATATTTGAGGCAAAGAATCTAAAGCGTACGGGCTCACCAATGACCAATCCAAATTCATCATCAGGTAGTTCTTCCTGAGTGCCTTCTTCCAGACCGAAAGGAGCGATACACCAAGCTTCTATTTCAGGTGCCATTCCAGGAATTGCAGGCATTGCACTTTCTACACCGACATAATATGAAGCCGCTGTTCCACCTTTAATTCTTACCCCTTTACCTTGACGTACTACACCGTAATAAGCCGCACCTTTAGCAACGGCTAAATCCAGGTCAGCACCTTCTAATAATCTGGCTTCTGGTGCTTGTTCTGTCGTTAACCATGAATTTAAAACATTCAGCAATCGTTCCGACAACGCATCAGCTTTTAATACCCCCCCATTAAACAAAACAGCGGTTGGATGTAGAAAGCTCGCATTTTCAGGCAGCTCGACATGCTCTAAATCGTTAGTTGCCGCTAATTGTTTAGCCAAGAACCCTGCTAAATGGCGTGTAATACCGGCATCTTGTGCATAAGGCAAACCTTTGGTTCTTAAACCCGAACGTGGTCTGGAAACAGGTCTATCACTGGCTGAGACTTTAGGTAAAAAACCTTCAACCAAGACGCTATCTACTTCTTCACGAGTTAATTCTGTGCGTAAAGTGCCACCAATTAACGATGAGCCACGACTAGGAACAACCAACGGCACATTATTGACAGATGAATCATTAAATATCTTTTCTTTAGCATCACGACAGGCATGAGTTAAGGCTTGGATTTGCCATGCTTCAAGACGACTACCCCCGTCTTTTTCCATTTTAGCTTTAACCGTATAAGCTAAAGCCAAATCCATATTATCACCACCTAATAAGATGTGATCCCCTACCGCAACACGGGTAAGCTCCAGATTCCCTTCTTGCTCGGTCACCGCGATTAATGATAAATCAGTTGTACCACCACCGACATCAATCACCAGAATGACATCACCAACACTGACATGATTACGCCAATCACCTAAGCTATTGTCAATCCAGCTATAAAGTGCCGATTGAGGCTCCTCTAATAACAGTGCTTGATTAAGACCGATTGATCTTGCCGCTTCCGCTGTTAATTCTCTCGCTGCTGGATCAAATGATGCAGGAACCGTAATAATCAAATCTTGATCGGCTAAAGCTGCATTAGGATGCTGTTTATCCCAAGCATCTTTCATATGCGACAAATAAGACTTTGTTGCCTGAAAAGGTGACACTCTACCGACTTCTTCTGGTGCTTCAGACGGCAAGATGGGTTCTTTACAATCAACCCCTGCATGACACAACCAACTTTTAGCACTGGAGACTAAACGAATAGGTGTTTTACTGCCTAAATTTCGGGCAATATCCCCAACCAAATAATCAGGTTTAGCAGTCCAAGGTAATGTCGTAGAGCCTTCTGAAATTTCAGCATCATGTGCTAAATACAAAAATGAAGGTAATTGTTGCTTATTTTCAACTACACCAGGCGAGGTTAGCTGAGGAATTGCCATCACTTCTTGAGTAAGATCCTCGTCATCTTTACTCAAATCGACATAAGATAAAACACAGTGTGTTGTACCTAAATCGATACCAACAGAGTATTTTGTACCCAGAGATTCAGTTGTTTGAGTTTCAGAAGCCTCAGAATTTTGACTTTCCATTTCATCATCTAAATTTTCAGACTGCTCATGATTATTTTCCTGCTCTTCTTCATCCTTAGTAACATCGGAGTTATTTTGATTCACATGTCCAAACAAACCATTCATAATTCGACCTCGGCAGCGGCCACAATCTTGGCATTGTGCCCCTTAGTCAACTTAGGTAAACGAACATCAGTCACCTGCCAACCTTTGTGAATTAGAGTGCCTGTAAAAGGAGCTTCTCCCACGATATTACCTGTTAAACGAACCTCAGATGCATCAAAGCCTTTTGCTAAAGTGACTTTACTGCCTTCTTGATCGGTACGCACCGAGCTTAAAGTAAAATATTCATTAACGGCTTTATTACAACCTTCATGTACAACACGCGCTGCAACACCAATATCTGCATCACTGTAAGCTGTAATATCTTCTTTAATAAAATCGATAAAACGCGCCTCTTTTTGTAGCAAACCTAATAATTGTAGAGCTGCATCTGGAGTAGACTCTTTTAAAATAACCGGCTCTGGAGCCGGTGCCTGGACAATCTTTTCAACTTCAATAATTTTTTCTACAATCTTAACTTCAGGCTCTAGTGCTTTTTCCTGCACAGGTTCTGCAACCACTTGTTTTGCTCTTCTAGCCATACCGATGACCATAGATAACAAAACGATAATTAAAATTAATGCTAAAGCCAATACGGCCGCAATTAAGGAAACATGCCACAAATCAAGTGTTGTGGGCACTAAAGATAAATCTATTGTGTAATTAGTATTCATATTTTTATTGTTTTAAACATCAGTACCTTGGGTACCTTTAAGTAGGATTAGCTTTGATAATGTGACCTTTATAACTAACTCGCATCATCTTAAAAGCATGCGCCAAATAAACTTTACAACCCATCAAATTGGAAATGGGACTTTAATCCAGCCTAGGTTAAGCTAAAGTCTCATTCCAAGTTGCCCAAATTATTTTATACCTGTTCTTTACCCTGTAAATTATTGTCCCGCTTTACGAGCCGCTTCTGCAAACATCAGTTGTTTTAAAACACGTCGGGTAATGTCAATACGCATTTTTTTTAAATGACGGTCTGCAATA
>DAOVVZ010000342.1:0-3212 GCA_030636915.1 Methylomarinum sp.
ATATTTGTTCATTGGCTTTATCATCTTTGGTCGGATTGAAATGGCTTTAACTATACTCTAGCTGGCCATCTCAATTCTTATAAAAATGAATTGCACTTATGAGTTGAATCTAAGATCTGTTAAAAAATAATTTTTCAATGTTTACCTGGTTCTAATTTAATGCCACGCCTTTCATAAGTGACGTAGGCTTGTATCGCTGTCATTTTTGGATCGTCTGCGGCCAAAGGGTCACCTTCTAACGGATTTTTTAGACACCAGTTGATCATCTCCCATAGCGGCACAACTTTACCAATTTGTTTCTGGAATTTTGGATAGGTTTCAGGGTGAGTATTTGCTGCATTTGGATGGCATTGTGCACAAGCCACCCCATTAGTCCCCAAGGTTGGACTAGTCCATAAGTTACGGCCTTGTTTGACGCTATCCATGAACTGCTGTTGCCAGCGCTGCGTATCTACATCAGTAAATTCATCAGCTAGAGAAAATTGTGTAATCAATAGCCCAATAATGCCTAAATAAAGAGCTGTTTTTTTTAACTGAAACATGGTTTTCTCCTCAATTATAGCTAGTAATGTTTTTGTGCTGGAATACTTGCCTTTTCATCTTGATAGCGGCTGTCTTCTGGCTGTTTAGTGGTTTTGTTAAAACGTACATTGCGACCGCTATTATTGTATAAAGTAAAATTCATATCGACATTACCATTGGCCATATTAATGTATTGCCAGCCTGTTGCATCTCTCTCGAAGAAAGGGTCGGCGCGATTCATCGGTACGGTCAATTTAGGTAGGTATTGTTCTGCTTGAGCATAGCTCGATGGATAGGGCCATGGCCAAGCAGTTGCCATGACCGAATGGAAGCTGATATTGCCAATTTGATTATATTGAATTTGATGCACATGACCGTAGATAACAGATACTTTGTTGAACGGTTTTAATAACGCTTGAATTTGTTCTGCATCTTCAGTCCAGAAATTCCAGCCTTTATAAATTTTCTGTAATGGTGAATGGGAAAAAACTACTACTGGTGTTGTTTTGGCAATCTTAGCTAAATCATTCTGTAACCAAGTTCGTTGTTCCTCTCCAACCATAAAAGGAGAACCATTCGGGTTATCTAATCCAGCCATTTCCAACATACGCTGTTCGTTGCTGGGCCAGCGGTTATAGGTCCAGTCATCGTAGGTACGGATGCTATTGAGCACAACAAAATGCACACCTTTATGATCAAAACTATAATATTGAGGCCCGAATAACTCCTCCCAATAAGCACCTAAATCGAGATAATAATCATGTTCTCCCATTACATAACGAACGTCTTGATTGAGTGCTGACATAATTTCAGCCCCATGATCCAGTTCAGGCCGATTACCTAGCTGTGCTAAGTCACCGCCAAACATGACAAAATCGGGTTTTGGTGTTAATAAGTTAGTTTCCGCGACTGCACGGGCCAGGCCTTTATCCCAGTTTCTTACAAAACGAGAACCTTTAATATGTTGAATATGCGCATCGGAAATATAAGCGAAGTTAAAGTTTTGATCACTGTCAGCAAAAGCCAGTTCAACCAGACTAATCGGTAACGTACTGCCTAGCGCCAAAGCACTACTGTTTTTAATAAAGTTACGGCGACTGCGGTTTATAATGTTCATATTGCATTACTCCTTCACTTGGCCGTTAGTTCAACTTTGGCATATTCGGGGCTGGTCAATGCCTGCATAAAAGCGACTAGGTCGTCTATTTGCTCATCACTCAGATTTAAAGGGCGAATACCTCCGCTTAAAAATGCGTTCACTTTAGCATCAGACGGCGTAACACCGCCGTTATTATAGTGTATAATGACATCTTTTAAGGTTTTAAGACTACCATCGTGCATATAGGGTGCCGTTATCGCTATATTACGTAAAGTTGGGGTTTTAAAAGCACCAAGATCAGACAATTGATTGGTTACTGCAAAACGGCCTAATTCGGAGGTTTTTTTGTCGGTCAAGACCATAACATCGACGTTGCCACCTTTGTTTTTAGCTTCTAGGAAAGCTTGAGTCAATCGAGGAATGTCTGCTTGAATATCATTTATACCAACGCCGATATTATGGAAGCGACTGTCGGTAAATAGAGCATGATCCTGTTCTATAGTATGACAAGATACACAACGCCCTTGACCTATAAACAATGTGAAACCGCGTGTTTGAGCAGCGGTTAATGCATTGCTGTCACCGGTAAAGTAATATCGGTCGAATGCAGAATTACCAGAAACTAAGGTACGTTCAAAGCTGGCAATCGCTTTAGCTACATGATCCATCGTTAATTGTTGGTCACTAACTCCGAATACAGATAAAAATGCTGCGCTGTAGCTGAGATCTGTTCTGACAATTTTAAGGATAGGTTCATGATTTGTTAAACCATGTTCAATTGGGTTAATAAAAGGTTGTTTAGATTGCCCTTCTAGGTCAGGTTCTCTACCGTCCCAAAATTGGGATTTGTAAAATGCCGCATTGACCACCGTAGGTGCATTACGTGTCCCCGTCAATCTATGATGTCCCATGGAAAATTGTAAACCGTCAGTAAAGGCTAGCATTTTTCCGTGACAGTTAGCACAACTGACTTCACCATTAATGGAAAAACGATTATCGTGAAATAGTTTTTCACCAAGGGCGATTTTCTCTGCCGTTTGTGGATTGTTTTTGGGAACAGGAACCGGTGGTAAGCCTAATAACGGATTGTCATTCGCATGATCCTCGGCCGTAATAGCCAGGTTCTTAGAGTCATTAATCTGGTCAGAATTAGTGTCGGTTGATTCTGAACAAGCTATCAAAACAGTTAAGCTGATGCTAAGTATGAGTAGGTTGCGCATAAGAGCCTCCTTTTGATACTGACAACAGAAATATTAATTTCCTTTCAGCAAAACAGATAAAGGAAAATTAAATATCACTTTTTATCTTGACTATATTCCTCTTAAATTAAGAATACAACTTTTAACTAAACTAAAATTTATTGAAATTAAAACCTGCATTTTGCAAAAATTCGTTACTGTTGATCACTACTGTCCGATTAAGAAAAAAGGGAGAAGCTTGAGAAGCCTAAGTTACTAGACTATAAGGTTAAATAGCAGTTATTGAGACAGCTTTTTCCAACAAAATAACTTAGGCTATAAAACATATTAACACCGTTTTTTATCAACTCTTACGTTTTATTCCCAAACATCGCTTTGATGATACTGTAACG
>DAOVVZ010000324.1:0-3390 GCA_030636915.1 Methylomarinum sp.
AAGAAATATGGAGAGGAATCCATTACGTTTAAGTTTGTTTTTAGGCTCTGATTTGCCTATTAATTCTGCCAATAAATTTGAAGACAGTCAACTTGTAAACTTTATGTTACTTAAAACCTCATCAAACCCTCAGTTTTTTCTACAACAAGATACCGCTTTGTATACCGCAATGTTCCCGGATATGGCTATTTCTCAAGTATGTGTTGATTGTCATAATGATCATAAAGATACCCCCAAAACCGATTGGAAATTAAATGACATGATGGGAGCAACAACCTGGATGTATCCAAAACAAAAAATTTCACTTGAAGAATGCTTGTCATTGTTAAATTTACTAAGAGATTCCATTAAGACTGCTTATGCGCGATATATAGACAAGGTAGCTACCTTTCAAAATCCACCTGTGATTGGAAGCAAATGGCCTAAAGAAGGTTATTTTTTACCCGATGTTAATGAGTTTATTGCCACAGTAAAGAACAAGGCTTCAGTTCTGACACTTAATTCATTACTAGAGCATTCAAAGTCTAAGCCTGAAAAAGTAGCGGTGTTATGAAAAGAATTTATAGCATCATCAGCGTATTTCTCCTTGCTAGCTATCTTTATCAGGATTGGTACAACATTAACTGGCCCTGGTTGGTAGCTATGCAAAAAGATGATATTTATAAGCAGGTGTCTGGATTAATACTATTGCTTTTTATGCTTCATCAGTGGCATTTAGCACTATTACGCATAAAAAACAAAATGGCTGAAGCATACATCGAACTCAATAGACACAGAGTTTTAGGTGTATTGGCTCCAGTATTTTTGTATTTCCACTCATATAACCTGGGCTATAACTATCTTTTCTTATTAAGTACCCTCTATCTGGGTAACTATACTATAGGTTTTTTACATCCTTCAGTTTTTGGTATTAAAAATAGAAGGATTACTACTTTCTGGATAGAAAGTCATATCAGCCTGTCTAGTTTTTTAATGCTGTTATTGAGTCAGCATATATACATTTCCTACTGGTATGAGTAGTTTTTAGGAATGAGGATTTAAAAAATAATAATTCATGATGTAATCAATCAAGCACACAGGCTTATATTTTTACATCAAAATAAGACACAGGAGAATATTTTTATGTCTAAATATCAACAATATATCTGTTCCGATTGCGACTTTATTTATGATGAAGCATTAGGCGACCCTGATTCGGGCATAGAACCAGGCACATTATGGCAAGATGTTCCTGACAACTGGATTTGTCCTGAATGCGGTGCGCCTAAAGCGCAGTTTAGTATTTATACGACCAGCTAAGGAAAGTCTTTTCGGCTAAAAGCCCCTAACGGAAAAACCCCACAACCCAAGTAAGGTGTAATACGACTAAGGGCCTATTACACCCTACAGATTGTGGTTTACAACATTGTCTATTCTTCCTGCTGTGCTAGCTTTTCCCAAGCTTGCAATCCGTCAGGAAGTAAAGTTTGACTCAATTCTTGGGATTCCACTTGGTCTAGCGCTAATGACTGTAACTCCCGCCATGAAGAGCGTTGTCCGCTTGCATAATTGCGCTCATTAATCTGCTTGCGTTGAGCATGGACTTGACCGGTAAAATGCGTATATTGCCCACAAAGGGAAAAAAATTCTGCCAGTATAGCTACATATCCCAGTGTATTAAAACCACAGCGTCTTTTGGCAATTGCCAGTGCTTTGGGTAAATATTGCCAGTAAGTCAGCGCGTGCTTTCTCGACAGAATCTTCACTAAATGACTCAGTTTTTTGTTACCTGCTCGATAGTTGCTTTGTAAATCAGGATCAATCAACTCCAGATGTCTCATCACCCTGTCAAAATAAGCCTTTGGATGATATATGCCTTGCAGAATACGCAGATAATTTTGTTCTGCCTGCTGCACAGAAAAATTAAAGGGAATAAAATTAATTACACCATCTGAGTTATTGCCGCTACTGGCTTGAATAGTCCGCCCTTCTCTTTCCATTCTTGCCATTAACCCCGTGTACGGCAATGCGTTTAAAAGCCCAGCCATCACTATAGGTGCATGAGTTGCATTAACAAAATCAATAAACTCTTGCACAGACTCATTAGTATCGTGGTCGAATCCATAGATCATGCCCATCATGACTCCGGCTCCTGTCTGTTCTGAAATAAAACGTAACTTCTCAACCAGACTACGTTCACCACGAAGATTCTGGCGTTTTTTGGTTTCTAATAATGAAGCTTTATTAGGTGTTTCCACACCATAAAAACCATTGATAAAATTTGTTTTATGGAACCAGTGTCGTAACTCCGCCATAATCGGGGACTCATCGGCAAGACGCAGGGTTAATTCGGTATATTTGGGATGATGGTAGCCAATGCTTTCACCTATCTTGTACAAGTTTTTTAGCACATCCAGCGCTTTTCTAGGATGGGCAATAAAATTGTCATCAACCACAAACACCTGCCCTGTCCAGCCCAGCGCTTTCATCTGACGAAAGGACTCTGTGGTCTTTTCAAACGGAGTCACTCGATAGGCTTTGCCAAAGCGAGAAGGAATATCACAAAAATCACAGCTTTCTGGACAACCCCGGCTGATCTGCACCGCCATATGCACATAATTTTGCATATTAATTGAGGTATAATCCGGCTGAAAAAACTGCTCAGGCAAGACAAAGCTGCCTTTATAATATTTCTTCGCCTCGCCTTTTCTTAAGCCTTTCAGCAAGTCATCAATGACACCTTCCGCTTCATTTTCCACCAGATGATCTGCTATGGTCATTATCGGAGACTGTGGCGTAACAGCAGTACCACCAACGATTAGAATCTTACCGATTTTTTTCACCTCAATCGCATGCTTTAACAAACTCTGTTCCTGGGCTAACATCCCTCCCATAAAAACATGATCTGCATCACCAATTAATTCTCGCAGAGGTCTGGGGTCAATATTTTTATCAACCAAAGACAACTCTTGATAATAAGGTTTAAGATGATTGTATAACCCCATTAATCCCAACGGTGGCAATAATCTTTTTGGCAGTCCAAACTCACCAGTTTGCGCATACATTTTTAAGCTTGTTGCATAGCTCCAGAAGGTATCTTGAGTATCAAATTCCGGATAAATAAGCACTGCTTTATGGGCAATTTTTTCAATCATAGCAAACACCTTATTCTGTTTTACTCAGCAGATTGCGACTAGTGCATCGCTGCCAGCTCCATCTCTGGGTCATTTAGAGCTGATTTCCATTCTAAATCGAATTAGATTTTAGTATTGAATTTATTTCCGGATGGCTTTATAGAGATTTTCTATCATACTTTCAGATCCATTGTAGATCTGATATATCAAGCCAACAATTCAGGGGATTGGCAAATAGTGATTGTTGGGACGTGCTTTAACTACGAATTTGTACCAG
>DAOVVZ010000398.1:0-2829 GCA_030636915.1 Methylomarinum sp.
ACATAAAAAATTGATGAAAATTGCGCTCAATTAAAGTGTAGGGCACTTCTATTAATTCTGTCTGAGTAGATGTGCGTTTAAACTGTTTGAGAACAAGGCGAAGATCGCAGTTAATAGCAAGCTATTAACAAGGTTTTCAACGAAGTTATCGAATAGTTTAAGCGTGCAGATGCCAGTCATGAATTAATAGAGGTGCCCTGTATACATTCGCCATTGAATATTATTCAATGGCGGACAGTACCACCGGTCAGTTTTTTTAGTGCATTAATATCAGTAATAGTCACTGTCGCTCTATTCAAATTGACCCAACCTTTTATTTCAAATTGTTTCAAATTTCTGGAAATAACTTCGCGGGCAGAGCCGAGTTTAGTCGCTAATTCCTGATGGGTCACATGCAATATCTTTGTATCTGCACTCAATAACTCTTTAGCCAAACGCCATTCAATACCTTCAAATACCGTCTCACCTAAACGCCCTATGACAAGAGAGAGTCGTGCCGCAAAATTTTTAAAAACAAATTCTCTAAAAAAAGCAGACTGTTCAAGACAGCGATAAAAAGCATGTGATGAAATAATAAATGCTGAGACATCTTCTTCAGTAAAGGCTTCAGCAGGGTATTGATCTCCACTAAGTAAGCAAGATGTTGTTAATACGCAAGAATCACCTGGTAGTACTTGATACAACAACATTTCTCTACCATTTTCAGATATTATTTGTGCTTTTACAGAACCTTTTAGCAATAATAAATAATTTTCACATCGACTTCCAGAAGCAAAAACTTGCTGCCCAGCGGGAATATTTGCCAAAGTCGCGCTTTCCATCAAGCTCATGATCGTTGACTCACCACACTGTATAAATTCTGGAAAACAAGTTTCCCATAGTTCTTTATGTTTAAGCACAGCTTTATCCAATTGAATAATTGTCCAAACACTTTATGCGCTATATAAGTTATTGTAAAGAAAAGACTCAACAGCAAAGCAGTTATGCAGATTATAGCTTCCATTATCTGAGACAACTCAGAAAGCCACATTAGTCATTGATTTAGACAAAAATCAACTTGCTATAACAACGCAACAATAACTACCAGAAACATGCCTACTTTTTCAAAGAAGTTCACCATATGATTATTGCCTTTCTTGGGGGATATTGTTATTCTAATCGGTTACCTTAATTTAGGTACTTAAGACAACAACTACCCTCTATCTTTAGGACTTACATGCTCTTATTATCAAAAAAACAAGATTGGCTAGGCAACATCCGTGGGGACGTACTCGCGGGAACGGTTGTTGCATTAGCACTAATTCCAGAAGCAATCGCATTCTCAATTATTGCAGGTGTAGATCCTAAAGTGGGGTTATACGCATCTTTCTGTATCGCCTTTATTACTGCCATTATTGGTGGTCGACCAGGAATGATCTCTGCCGCGACAGGTGCGATGGCTTTATTAATGGTCACCTTAGTTAAAGACCACGGCTTACAGTATTTACTAGCCGCCACCCTACTTACAGGTGTGCTACAAATTATTGCAGGCTACTTTAAGCTAGGTAGTTTAATGAGCTTTGTATCTCGTTCCGTAGTAACAGGCTTTGTAAATGCCCTCGCCATTTTGATTTTTATGGCTCAGTTACCTGAACTAACCAATGTATCATGGCATGTCTATGCAATGACAGTAGCGGGCTTAGGATTTATCTACTTATTTCCCTATATCCCTGTTATTGGCAAAATCCTACCGTCACCATTGGTCTGTATTGTGGTATTAACCGGTGTTGCCATGTATTTAAACCTGGATATTCGCACCGTGGGTGATATGGGCGAACTACCTGATACCCTACCTATTTTCCTATGGCCAGAAGTTCCTCTTACCTGGGAAACACTGCAAATCATCTTGCCTTACTCTCTTCCTTTAGCGGTTGTGGGTTTATTGGAATCATTAATGACTGCCACTATTGTTGACGATTTAACCGATACAACGAGTGATAAAAACCGCGAATGCAAAGGTCAAGGTTTTGCCAATATAGGTGCTGGACTACTAGGTGGTATGGCGGGTTGCGCGATGATCGGTCAATCTATCATTAACGTAAAATCGGGCGGTCGTGGACGTTTATCAACCATGGTTGCTGGTGTGTTTTTACTGATTATGGTGGTTTTCCTAGACGAATGGATTAAACAAATTCCTATGGCAGCATTAGTTGCCGTAATGATCATGGTATCTATCGGTACTTTTAGCTGGGAATCAATCATCCATTTAAAACAACATCCTTTATCAGCCAATATCATTATGCTATCTACCGTTATTGTGGTCGTTTGGACTCATAACTTAGCATTAGGTGTATTTGTTGGCGTACTATTAGCCGCTGTATTCTTCGCCAATAAAATCAGCCACTTTATGTATGTTGGTTCAGTGATGGATGATGTTACTGAAACACGTATTTATCATGTTCATGGACAGGTTTTCTTTAACTCAGCAGACCGTTTTGTTTCTAACTTTGATTTTAAAGAAGCTGTAAATAAAGTAACCATTGATTTAACACACGCTCACTTCTGGGATATATCCGCTGTTTCTGCTTTAGACAAAGTCGTGCTAAAGTTTCGTAGAGAAGGTGCCGATGTCGAATTAATCGGTCAGAATGAAGCCAGTTCGACCATTATTGACCGTTTTGGCATCCATGATAACCCTGAAGAAATTGAAAAAATAATGGGAGGCCACTAATGAACACTCAAAAAGCACAAGTACTTGCCTGCATCGATGGCTCCGCCCTCACTGAATCAGTTTGCGATTATGCCGCATGGATTTCTGAAAAGGTAGATGCACCATTAAACTTATTGCAT
>DAOVVZ010000367.1:0-3037 GCA_030636915.1 Methylomarinum sp.
ACTCTGTTAGACGGAAACCTCCTCAATCAGCACTTGATGTATTAATTCCTGTTTATAAAGAAATGCTAGCAATAGAAAAACGTTCGTCTGTAAAAGATGCGCCTGCTAACTCAATTGCCTATTTAGTCGATGTGGTTGCCCAATCGGGAGCAAAAAACTATGACAGTCTGGTTTTAAGCTTGTATAAGCCTAACGGAGTATGATTTTATGAAACATTCTAGTGCAAATATTCCGTTTCTGAGAAACAAAATAAACCAAGCAGTGACTGCTATTTGTGTTTTAGCGATAGCTAACTTTAGCTACACTTTTTATGCGTTTGGTTTTTCGTGGATTAATCTTGGTCTGACGCTTCTGCTTTTTGTTGTGGCTTTTTACATAGGCAATAGTATTAAAAGACCGTTAGATGCTATAGCTCAAATGCAGACAGTGTTGTTACGCACTAATGAGGGTGAGCTTTATCATCGTATAACAAATACCAAAGGCTTGGGTGAAGTAGGTAAGGTTGTCTGGGAGTTGAATGAAATGCTGGACATTATGGAATCTTATTTTAAAGAAATTAATGCCTGTTTTCATCAAGCATCAAAAGGTAACCATGAGAGATATATATTAGCTGATGGTTTTCCTGGCCTATTAAAAAAGTCGGCTGAAAGTGTTAATGAAGCACTACATTATATGAATGAAAATGATCGGTTAATGATAAAGAACCGTTTATCAGCCGGTTTGCATGGACTTAATACAGATAATTTACTGAGTAATCTGAAGGCAAATCAAAATGATTTAATCAACATTACAGAGCAAATGCAAAAGGTTGAAGAGATTGCGACTAAAACAGGAAATAGTGCAGATGAGAGTCTGGCAACGGTTGAAAGTATCAGTTCTTCACTGACTGATATTAATGTAAATATTCATTCTGTATCAGATGTGGTTTCGGCTTTAATTAATGATAGTAAAAAAATTACAGACTCCTTATCTATGATTACAGGGATTGCAGATCAAACTAATCTACTGGCTTTAAATGCATCTATTGAAGCTGCGCGTGCTGGCGAACATGGGCGGGGGTTTGCGGTAGTTGCTGAAGAAGTAAAAAGTTTATCTGAACATACTAAAGATGCGGCTATGGAAGTTTCTAAGACTTTGACTTCATTTAATCAGCGAGTAGAACGTATGCATACGGAAGCAGAAACTTCAGCCACGTTATCTGAAGAAGTGACGGAGCAAGTCAATTCTTTTAGAGTTCAGTTCTCAGAACTATCGGATTCTGCCAAAGCATCCATAGACTATATTTCTTATGCAAAAGATAAAAGTTTTGGTTTATTGACTAAGTTAGATCATATTGTTTTTAAACAAAATGGCTATGTTGCTATAGAAGAACCGAATACCTGTTCGCAAGCAGATGCAATCAATGTCGATCATCATAACTGCCGTCTTGGACAGTGGTATTACGAGGGTATTGGCTATGAATATTTTCGTGGAACACATGCCTATGCAAGTCTGGAATTACCACATGGCAATGTACATAATTATACACAGCAAGCCTATGCGATTTCACGTGAAAATTGGTTAGATGATGCCCAATTATTAGATAATATTATTAATCAAATGCAAAGATCAGAAGATGCCAGTGCAGATGTAATGGCTAAAATTGATGAAATGATTGAGGAAAAGCATCAACATATAAATTAGCAATGAGCATAAATTATTCGACAGCTTCGTCGTTAGGTGTAGAGCGGATTTCTGTCCGCTTTGACCAGTCAATCATATGCATTTAGCGGACTGAAGTCGGCTCTATAATTGACTATTTAAATGAATTGCATATTCTATGTTTTTTCCTAGGCGCATATTATTAGACATAAATTAGAAATATACTTGACACGAACCCTTTTAACACTTAAAAAGGACGATCAAATTGTAAAAAATAAGCCTGTAAAACGGTAAACCCTGAGCGCAATAAGAGAGGAAAGCATGTCTTTATTAGAGACAATAAAAAATCTGTTTTGTAAAATAGTTGCTGAGACATCAGCCCCAGAGCAAACAAATAAGCCATCTGAGGTTGTTACGAAAAAAGCAGCGCCAGTTGCGGCTGTAAAGCAAGCAACAAAAGTCAGCACAGCGCAGCTACAGATTCCTGAAGATTCAACTTTGAAACGTCATTTTATCTCTGCTTTAAAATGCCAGATTGAATCAGAAATGCCTCCTCGTCCTACTGAGTCAACATTAAAGCGCCATTATGATTCGACTGTACAATCTAAACTTGAAAACTTGTTAGGTTAAGAAAATACAGATATATAGAATGTGTTGGTGAATACACTACACACATTCTATATCTTCAAGTAGCAACCTATTGCCAATTGAGTTAAACCATTTATTCTAGTTCATTCAGCAATCGCTGATAAATCCCACCAAAGCTTCCATTACTCATCAATAAAAAGTGACACTCTGAATTTGAGTTCATTTTTAATTTAGCGATAATGGCATCCAGCGTTGTACAAATCTCAATATTATCAGCATATTTTTGTAGCTCAGATAAATCCCAGTCTAAGTTTTCCGGTTGATAAATAATCGCTGAGTCGGCAAGTTTTAAAGATTCTGCAAGCGACTGAGTATGTACACCCATGCGCATAGTGTTAGACCTAGGCTCTACAATAGCGATAATTTTTTCACTACCGACCTGTTTTCTTAATCCATCCAGTGTGCTTTGAATGGCTGTGGGATGATGAGCAAAATCATCATAAATAGTGATACCTTTTATTTTGGCAATCACTTCCATGCGGCGTTTAACGTTTTTAAATCTTTTTAATGCATTAATGGCATCAGCCGGTAATATACCCACATGTTTTGCCGCAACAATAGCTGACATCGCGTTATAAACATTGTGTTCACCGGTTAAAGACCAATCGACAATGCCTTGTTCTACACTCTCAAATAACACTTTAAATTGACTACCATCGGCATTGATTAATTGGGCCTGCCATTGAGTGTCTGAATTAATGGCGGTTTTTGCAACTGGCGTCCAGCAGCCCATTTCTAATACATCGCT
>DAOVVZ010000122.1:0-5348 GCA_030636915.1 Methylomarinum sp.
AAGCTTCAACTCAGGCTGCTTTGCTTCGAGAGGAAAGCCGGGGTTGTCACTTTCGTGAGGACTTTCCCACTCGAGATGACAGCCGCTGGCTCAGCAGCATCTTTTTCAGAAAAGTGAATGGACATCTCCAGCATTTAAAAAGGAATTGGACGAAAGACTGAAACGAGGCGAGGTTCTTTTTCTAATTCAGGCCACAGTGTTTGGTGAAGACGCAAGGTGACATCTGCATCTTCTGCTGCATAAGGCCCCGCTTGTTCTAATGGAACCTCTGAGAAACAAATTTGCTTAGCGCCTTTGCCTGCAACATCTTCATAATGTATGGTTTCTATGTCTAAATATTTTTTAGCCAGATCATCCATGTTATGTTTTGTTGCGACACTATTGAATACATAAGATTCCAGCATGGTATCGTGCTTTATGCCTTGCAATTCAATTGCGTAATTAGCTAGGACGTTGGCATCGTATTTAAGGTTCTGTCCCACTTTATTTTTATTGGGGTTTTCTAACAGTGGCTTAAGGCTATTAAGTACCTCATCTCTATTTAATTGAACGGGTGCATCGGGGTAATCGTGGGCTAAAGGTACATAGGCGGCTTTTCCTGCCTCTATAGCAAATGAAACACCTACTATTTCTGCCTCGGTATATTTAAGGCTGGTAGTTTCTGTATCAAAGGCAAAAAGATCAGCTTGTTTAAGTTGCTTTAACCAATGATCAAAACGCTCTTGGGTCAGAATGGTTTCATATTCCTTTTTAATCTCAACAGGAACATCTTCTATAACTGGCTGTTCAGATACGGCACTCGGCACATCTAGCATACGTATCCAGGCAGAAAAACCTAATTGCTCAAGCTGATGTTTAAGCTCTGCTTTATCCGGTGTTTGGCATTTAAGGTCAGCAACCGTATAAGGTAAGTTGAGATCACACTTTATAGTGGTTAATTGTTGTGACAAGGGAAGCTGATCTAAGTTGGCGCGTAAACTCTCCCCTACTTTACCTTTAATCTGATCAGCATTTTCAATTAGATTATCCAGTGTTTGATAAATACCCAGCCATTTTGCCGCTGTTTTTGGACCTACCTTCGGTACACCAGGAATGTTATCCGATGAGTCGCCCATTAATGCAAGGTAATCGATGATTTGCTCAGGTTTAACACCAAATTTTTCAAACACACCTGCAACATCCGTTGTGGTGTTAGACATGGTGTTTTCAAGGGTAATCTGTTCTGTCACTAACTGCGCCATATCCTTGTCGCCAGTAGAGATAACGACATGAAAGCCCTCTTTAGCTGCATCCTGGGCTAGTGCGCCTAATACATCATCTGCTTCAACCCCTGACTCCATGATTAAAGGTAAGCCCATTGCACGAATAAGCTGATGCAAAGGCTCTATTTGAACTCTCAAATCATCCGGCATTGGCGGCCTATGCGCTTTGTACTGATCGTACATGTCATGACGAAAGTTTTTACCGGGTGCATCAAAAACTACAGTGACATAATCTGTTTTATGATCAGCGACCAATTTACGTAACATATTAGCAACACCATGAATGGCATTGGTTGGTTCACCTTTTGGGTTAGTTAACGGTGGGACAGCATGGTAAGCACGAAATAGAAACGATGAGCCATCGACTAAAACTAAGCGTTTATGGGGTTGATCGGACATAAAGTTACAGGGGTTATTTAACAGTGTAGGGATTTTATCAAGAAGGTAATGTTTATGATGTTTTTTTATTAGTCGTGGTTAGAAAATATAAGCAGTTAGATAAAAAATATTGACATTAAAGCGTATGTTATTCATAATAAGAAAAGTTGCTGATTGTTTTTATTTAAGCTTCAGCTAAAAGTCTTAGTCCCCATCGTCTAGAGGCCTAGGACACCGCCCTTTCACGGCGGTAACGGGGGTTCGAACCCCCCTGGGGACGCCATATTAAAAACCCATCTACTCATTGAGTAGATGGGTTTTTTTATGCCTGTTACTTTCACATGATATTGTTTTGTTATAAACGATAAGTGTATTTAAAACAAATATTTGAATCAAGCTAATGCCGTAAACACATTTTATTCTGTAGAATGTCGATTTATATCTTTGCTACGGTGAAAGTATTATTTAAATGGCTAGAATCAGTGATGCACTGTTAATAGTCGATTTTTATTACTGGAATAGGAGGTATTCAAATTCAGAATACTTTCACAGCCGCATCTGCTTTACCTACATTACTTTTTAGTTTCAATATAATTTATGACTTTTTCTCCTAATCAACAAATCGTTTTAGCCAGTGGCAACCAAGGAAAAATTAAAGAAATCCAGTCGATTCTTAAAAACCACCCTATTGTTGCTCAATCTCAATTTAATGTTGAAGAAGTTGAAGAGACAGGATCTACATTTGTTGAGAATGCCATTATTAAGGCACGCAATGCGGCATTACATTGTGATATGCCAGCCATTGCGGATGATTCTGGCTTAGTTGTTGATGCTTTAAACGGTGCGCCAGGGGTTATTTCTGCCCGCTATGCAGGTGTAGGTGCTTCTGATCAGGATAATCTGTTAAAACTATTGAAGGATTTAGAAGGGATTCCTGCCGAGCAACGTACGGCACGTTTTGTTTGCGTCATTGTGCTTATGCGCCATGCTGATGATCCATTACCTGTTATTGCACAAGGCACATGGGAAGGACGTATATTGACTGAGGCCGTGGGGGAAAACGGCTTTGGTTATGATCCTGTGTTTTGGGTACCCACACATCTAAAAGCATCGGCTGAATTGTCACCAGAGCTTAAAAATACCTTGAGTCATAGAGGGCAGGCGTTAAATATCTTAACAAATGCTATCCAGCAGCTATAAAGACGTGAGCTTACCTACTCATCAGCTTTGCAAACAATTTACTCTGGCCGAAATACAGCAAATAAAGCCACTGGGTAACGGGCTAATTAATGACACCTTTTTAATTACAACTGAAGACACGGACTTTGTATTACAACGGATTAATACACATGTCTTCCCTAAGCCTGAGTTGATTATGGATAATCTGACATTGTTAAACCCACATGTCAGACAAAAAAAGACTGTTAGGTTAAAGATACCTCAACTTATCCACAGCCTTGATCAGCAACTGTATTATAAAGATAAGCAAAATAATTATTGGCGCGCATTGGAGTTTATTGGCAATACTGTCAGTAAAGAGTTAATTGGCAATCAAAATGATGCTGAGCAAGTAGGCTTTGCTTTAGGGCATTTTCATTATTTATTCAGTGATATAAGCTTGGATGTGTTTCATGATACTTTGCCTGGCTTTCATGTAACACCAAAGTATTTCCAGCACTACCAAACAGTAATAAGACAAGGTAACTTGCTGGATCAATCTAAAGACTTACAATTTTGCCAAAATTTTATTAAAGCCTTTCAGCCACAGATTAATGTGCTTGAAGATGCAAAATATAAAGGCTTACTTTTTGATCGTATTATCCATGGCGACCCTAAACTGAATAATTTCTTGTTTGATAAATCATCAGATAACATCATTAGTTTAGTTGATTTAGATACTGTTAAGCCTGGGCTGCTACATTACGATATTGCTGATTGCTTACGTTCATGTTGTCACATTTTGGAATCAAATAGCTTTGATCTTGATATTTGTGAAGTCATCTTGAAAGGGTATTTTCGGGAAGTTGATACTTTTTTTACAGAGCAAGATTACGCCTTTTTATACCCAGCTATTCAGCTGATTCCTTTTGAACTTGGCTTGCGGTTTTTGACGGATTACTTAGCAGGAAATCAATATTTCAAAGTAGAGTTCCCAGAGCAAAATTTAGACAGGGCGGTAGCTCAGTTTCGCTTGTGCGAAAATATTGGGGAACAGGAGCGGGAAATTAGACAATTGATTAAAAAATGTAGGAGCATGGCCTCGGCGCGATAATATAAGGGCTTTTATAAGTCGCGCCGAGGGTGCTGTTCCTACAGAAAATACTTTTAGGTAATAACCGTCGGCTCGGTTCTACCTGTCCGTTTTTTAACCTCACAAAACTGCTCGGCCAGGTTAATTAAAAAGGATAGAGCATCTTGTGCATCCTGATCATGTTTACTACTATCTGCTTCAAACCTTTCTAAATATATTCGTAGCGTTGCCCCCACGGTACCTGTGCCAGATAAACGATAGATAATGCGCGAGCCATTTTTAAAGCCAATACGAATGCCTTGATTATTGCTTACACTATTGTCCACAGGATCTGTATAACTAAATTCATCAGCATAGCTAACGGTATAGTTACCAAATGACTGTCCTGCTAATGCCGGTAATAGTTCGCGTAAATGATCAACAATACCGTTAGCAATTTCCATGTCCACTGCTTCGTAATCATGGCGGCAATAAATGTCACGACCAAATGTTTGCCAATGTTCTGAAACAATATCTGCAATAGACATGCGTTTTTTAGCAATCAGGTTTAGCCAAAATAAAACCGCCCATAAGCCATCTTTTTCTCTAACGTGATTAGAGCCGGAACCAAAACTTTCTTCACCGCATAAGGTAATTTGGCCATCATCTAAAAGATTGCCAAAATATTTCCAGCCAGTCGGTGTTTCAAAGCAAGGTAAGCCCAGTTTTTCAGCAACACGGTCTGCTGCTTGACTGGTTGGCATTGAGCGAGCAACACCTGCAATTCCATTCGCATAAGCAGGAATAAACTGTGCATTAGCGGCCATAATTGCCAGGCTGTCACTGGGAGTAACAAAAATATTCGCTCCCATGATCATATTGCGGTCACCATCACCATCTGATGCTGCACCAAAGGTTGGTGGCTTATCGCCTAGCATTAGCCTGGTTAGTTCTTTAGCATGTGCCATATTCGGGTCAGGATGGCCTCCACCAAAGTCTTCTAAAGGGACGGCATTAATTACTGTGCCTTTAGGTGCGCCTAAAATATCTTCTAGTATACGAGTTGCGTAAGGACCGGTAATGGCGTGCATTGCATCAAAACAGAGTGTAATGTAATTAGATGTGATGCAGGTTTTAAGTAAATCAAAGTCAAAAATTGAAGCCATCAAGTCTGCATAATCTGTAACAGGGTCAACGATAGTAATAATCAAATCATCAATTTCTTTTTGTCCGATATGATCCAAATCAACATCGGCTATATCAGCAATTTTATAGTCGGTTATTTTTGTGGTGTTTTCATATAAAGCATCTGTAAACTTTTCCGGAGCAGGTCCGCCATTACTGGCATTGTATTTAATGCCAAAGTCTTCCTTGGGACCTCCTGGGTTATGGCTGGCGGAAAGAATGATGCCGCCAAAGGCTTTGTTCTTTCTAATAAGATGTGATGCCGCTGGTGTTGATAGTAATCCGCCTTGTCC
>DAOVVZ010000317.1:0-3420 GCA_030636915.1 Methylomarinum sp.
ATATCTTATTTCCCGTCAGAATTCCAACCCCTGACTTATGCGATAAGATGCACAACATATCATCGAACGTGAGTATGGGTTTTGCTTGCACCCAGCCCGCCGAACCTTGTGCATAAAACAGCGTAAGGCGGGTTAATTCAAACGTTATCACATTTGAAATGTTTATTGCACCGTCTCTCAGTCAGCTTAGGGTCGATAATGATCTTTCAATGTAAGGTTTTACAACTAATTTTTACACATACCATGAAAAAAGGGTCAGTTCTTGAAAAAAAGGGTCAGTTCTAACATTCCAACATTTATGTTGTTATTTAACACATGGCTAGTCCATTAAGATTAGAATTTTCAGGTGCACATGTATCATGTAACTTCACCTTGTATATGTAATTTCTCGAAAGACTGCTAAGGGTCGATGACTGCCTTTCAATATAAGATTTGATTGCGATCAATTTTTAAATATGTCAGATCGAATCTAAGCTACTACAAAGATATAACCTTTCAATTTGCCCTAATATGGGCTTCTAGTTGAGTAGGTTCACCATTAACTTGGCAAGGGATAAAAATCCAAATCGTATATTCGGTTGTCGTTCTCTTAGTAAATCTAGCAAAGTCAGACCCAGGAAGACATTATTTCTGACCAATGCCTTCTTAGTCGGGGACTCTTCATATTCAATAACGATCAATCGGTAAGAGCATCAGATTAAGTCTGGAGTTTTACAGTTTATATGATTTTCGATGACTCAAGTGCATTTAAAAATCATTAAGGTCACCCCATCTTTAAATGATTCACCTTCTCAAAACTGATTTTGTGGTTTGATTATTATTTCAATTATGCTCTGTGGTGAGTGGATGGCGTGTTTATGCAAAATTTCACAGACAGGTTCTATACCAAAGAAATCGCCAGCCGGGTTTTCTGCTTCTGTCAGCCCATCGGTATAAAGCAAAATTAAGTCACCTTTATTCATTTTGATAGATTTTTCTTCAAAACATACATTTTTCCGAACACCTAAAATTAATCCATCAGCATCCAGTTCGCTACATTGCATCTCAGTTTGTTTGAGTAGTAACGGCGGCGGATGGCCAGCATTGGCAAATGCTAATTGTTTAGTGCATGTGTTGTATTGTAAATAGAATAAAGTAATAAAATAATCGGCAGTGTCCAGATCCTGATATAAAAAGTTATTTAAAACATCTAGGGTCTCGGCTGGTTTCCCTGGCCAGTTGGCTTGGGTTCGAATGGCACTGCGTGTTTCTACCATGAATAAAGCAGGGCCTATTGAGTGGCCTGAAACATCAGCCATAATAATATCCAGATTTTCTTTGTCCCTATAGAAATAATCAAAATAATCGCCGCCTACTTGCTCAGCAGGTAAACAAAAGCCGGTGATTTCAAAATCATCCGTTTTGATAGCTTTAGACGGAAATAGAGATGACTGAATACGTCGGGCAATATCCAATTCACTTTGTGCATAGGCTAAGTTAACCTGAGCTTGACGTATGTCGTGTTCAGTCTGTTTTCTGACTGTGATGTCATGTATAAAGCCACTGAATATAAAGGCATTACCCAGCTTTAATGGGGAGATACTTATTTCTACAGGAAATTCAGTGCCATCTCTACGAATGGCAGTTTGTTCAAGTAATTTATTTAAAATAGGCCCCTCACCACTAAGTAAATAGTGTTCCAATCCTTGTTTATGCTGTTTGCGGAAACGCGGTGGAATGATCAGTTGTTCTAGGCGTTGGCCTATGGCATGTTTTTTTGACCAGCCAAACATTTTTTCTGCATGGTGGTTCCAGTCATTAATAATGCCATAAGAATCCATAATAACAATGGCATTCAGCGCACTTTCGATAATTAAACGTATACGCTTTTCACTAACAATTAAGGCATCCTGGAAATGTTTCTGTGCCGTAATATCACGATCTACACCACGCCATTTTATTAATTTTCCTTCATTATCTGTAATGGGTAATCCGGTTGATTCAGTGATAACCCGTTGACCATTTTTATGCCGGTAATGATTAGATAAAGCATAAAATGGCTTATGTATGGTTGAGTTTTTTTGTAAGTCTGATTTGTCTTCTGCGGTTAACAGTTCGGTATAATGCCTGCCGATTATATCTTCAGGGCTTATGCCAAGTATGGTCTTCACGGCTGTACTACTGTAAATATAATAGCCTTCCGGGTCTTGTTCCCAAAGCCATTCCCCCGTCATCTCTGCCATTTGCCGGAAACGTTGCTCACTTTCTATGAGTGCATTTTCTACTTGTTTACGTTGGGTTATATCTTCCTCGACGGCTAGAAAATTAGTAATTTTCCCTGCTTCGTTTTTAATGACGCTAATGCATTCATGAGCCCAATAAATATCGCCGTTTTTCTTTTTGTTCTTAAGTTCACCTTGCCATTCATCGTTTTTTAGCAGACTTTGCCACATGTCCTTATATTGTTTTTCTGTGGTATTTCCTGCTTGTAATATTTTCGGGTTATTTCCTAATAATTCTTCAGCTGAATAACCAGAGAGCTCTATGAATTTTGGATTAACGTATTCAATGGCTCCTTTGGCATTTGTAATTACAACTGCACTAGCACTTTGTTCAACTGCTGTTTGCATAAGCAACAGTTTGTTATTGCTATGCTCAGCGTTGTTGAGAATATGAGTGGGATGTTGATCTTTCATAAGTCAGAACAGATAAGGATAAGCGGCTTTAAAGTTATTCACTTTAGCAGAAGGATTGAACTCAGGTGGTATCCAGGGTTGTTTTTCCTGGTGATTTAAATAAGCGGCTAGCCATAAAGCCTGATGACGAATGGGTTTTACAAAAGCATATAATTTTCCATTTGGTAATTCGGCGACATCACCTAAAGCGTAGATGTTTTCATCGTTGGTTTGTAATGTCTGGTTTGTTTTAATACCACGACCGGTATTTAATCCAGCATTTACCGCTAAGTCTATTCGAGGTTTAAAGCCACAAGAAACAATAATGCCGTCAAATTCACTTTGAATGCTGTCAGTTTTAACTCGTATTTTGTAATCCTTTTTTTCAAAGCCTTTGATTACCTGGTTTAAACGGATATCAATCCCTGATGATTGTATGACATTAAATAATGTTGCAGAATCTTTCTCGACTAACTGTCTTTCCATTAATCTATCCATTGCATGAAATAGACTCACCTGATCCCCGGCAAGAGCAAGGTCAGAAGCTACTTCGCAACCAATTAAGCCGCCTCCAATGATTGCCCAGTGAGGTTGTTTGTTTTTATCCAAAATAGTTTGTCTAAATTTGCGTATGATTTTTAAATCGTCCAAGCTATTTAATAAAAAGAAGTTATCTGTATAAGGTAAAAAAGGTGGTGGGATGAACGCAGCTGATCCGGTGGCGAGAATTAACTTGTCGTATTGCAAACTTTCAATTTCATCAACA
>DAOVVZ010000133.1:0-5177 GCA_030636915.1 Methylomarinum sp.
AATCCATGCAACACCAACTCTGTCATCTATTGAAAAAGTGCTTACTTTGTTGCCGATAGCCTCAACCCTGCCGATCACTTGATGTCCTGGCACTATTGGTAAATTCGGTGGTGGTGTTCGTCCCTCAATTTCATCCAGCTCGGTGTGACATACACCGCACATTGATACTTTTATCAGAATTTCGTGTTCAGCAGGAACCGGAACGGGGACGTCCATAAGTTCCAGTGGTGTCTGATTTTCCAGAAGATTGCAGAGTCTTTTCAATACCATTGCTTTCATCACATCCACCGTTTTTTAATTAATTGTAATGCCGTTTTCTTAACTGCTAATGATTGTCTTCTTCAGCATATAGGTAAAGACACTAATTGAAAACCTCTTTGAGTTGTGTTCGAATCTAAAGGTAGAAAAGACATGAAGCTAAGTCTTTTAGCAAGCTGAGTGTGCCTGTGTTTAAGTACACATTGACTTTGGAGTATGACTGATGAATGATATGCAACGCATGTTAAAGGGCATTGAAATGGAGGTCAGGTTAACCCGTAATGCCATTGGTAAAAATGCTCTGGATGCTAGGGTTATGGCGGCCATAAAACAGGTGCCTAGGCATGAATTTATCCCCAGTGAGTTTCAAAGCCGTGCCTATGATAACGGGCCAGTTGCTATCGGCTCAGGGCAGACGATCTCTCAACCTTATATTGTTGCCTTGATGAGCGACTTATTAAATACAAAACCTACCGACCGTATTCTGGAAATCGGTACGGGATCTGGTTATCAGGCCGCAGTTCTGTCAGGTCTGGTGAAACAGGTTTATAGCGTCGAAATTATTGAAACGCTGGCTGTCAGTGCACGTAGTAGGCTCAGAAAACTGGGTTATGACAATATAAATTTGCGCAATTACGATGGGTATTTTGGCTGGCCGGAACATGCGCCTTATGATGGTATTATCGTAACTGCCGCCTCTCTTTATATCCCTAAGCCCTGGGTTGAGCAGCTGAAAGTGGGTGCTCGACTGGTCATTCCTGTTGGTTTGCCTTATCACTCTCAAGAGCTGATGGTTGTGGAAAAAAAGCCAGGCGGAGAAATCGAGACTCAGTCAATTCTTGGAGTTAGTTTTGTACCGCTTACCGGCAAACACAGTATAGATTCTACTGAAAAGCCACCTGCTTAAATCAGAAAAACTATTCAGAGCGTAAAGCATCCAGCGGATGTAAACGAGCAGCTTTCATTGCTGGAATTATTCCCGCAGCAAGACCAATCAGTAAGGAAATAGCAAATGCAGCCATAATATAAAGCCAGGCCAACTGTACCGGTAAGTCGGGCAGGGTAAAGCTAATCAGGTAAACGATAAGCAATCCTAGTAAAACACCTATGCTGCCGCCTGCAAAACTTAGCACTAAGGCTTCTGATAAAAAAAGTTTAAAAATAGTCCCCTGTTCTGCTCCAACTGCACGCAATAAGCCAATTTCAGAAATACGTTCTGATACAGCTATGGTCATAATGGTTAAAATACCGACTGAACCAACCAATAAGGAGATACTTCCTAAAGCCGCTACTGACAGGGTGAGTATATTTAAAATTGAATCTATGCTTTTTAGCATTTGGTCTTGGGTAATCAGAGTAAAATCTTCTCGACCATGTCGGAGTTGTAATAAACGTTTAATCGATTTTTCGATGGTTTTTACTGACATATTGCTTTTATATAACAGATCAATTTCCATCAGGCTTTCCCTATCAAATAACGCTAATGCTTTTGCTGTTGGAATATAAATCGTGTCATCCATATCAAACCCGAGCATCTGGCCTTTTTTTTCCATTACCCCCAGTACGCGAAAGCGGTCACTTCCAATGCGTATGCGTTGCCCAAGGGGGTTGTTATCGCCGAATAATTCAAGCGCAAGTTTATGGCCCAGCACTGCAAATGCACGTGGGTTGGTTTGTTCATTAGCCGGTAAAAACCGGCCTGTGGCGACTTTTATTTTCCATATTTCCGGGACTGCTGCACCCACACCAAGCACAGTAGTACGTCGCTGTTTTTTGCCTGCTTCTATGCGCGCATTACCCTGAACTAAGGGCAGTGCGGCAAGAATATTGTCCAGCTTGCTTAAACTTAGCGCATCAGCCATAGATAATGGACGAACTGTACTGATAGTTGCGCCTGATAAGCCTAGTGTTGTGGTTTTTCCAGGAAATACTGCAATTAGATTGGTTCCAAACTGGGTAAATTCTGCCAGTACATAGCTATGAATGCCGCGCCCTATGGAGGTTAAAATAATCACCGCAGCAATACCTATAATCAGCCCTAAAGCCGTCAAAATTGAGCGTAATTTTTGACTGATAACGGTACGAAAAGATAAGTTAATTATGTCCAGATAGTGCATGTTTACTTCCTTCTAAGCGCAGTAACCGGATTCATTTCGGCTGCTTGTTTGGCTGGTAATACGCCAAATATCAACGCTGTTAATAAAGCAACGGCCAAAGCGGCAAATACTGCCCAAGTGGGTAAATAAACGGGAAAATCAGGATAGACTGTTTGTAAAATAAACAGGGTTGCTTTACCTAATATCAGGCCTGTTAAAGCCCCTGCTATAGATAATATTGCAGCTTCAGATAAAAACAAGTACATGATCTGACGTTTGGTGGCGCCTAATGCTTTTAATAATCCGATTTCGGAAGTTCTTTGGCTAACACTGACCCACATGACATTCATGACCAATATGCCTGCAACCGCCAGGCTAATACTGGCTATGCTGGTAACGGCTAAGGTCAGTGCCATTAATATATCATCAAAGGTTTTTACGACACTATCCTGAGTAATCAATGTGACATCATCTTCTCCATCATGACGGGCTTTAATAATATCTTTTATTTCATCAACGGCCTTGTACATGGCCGGCTTGGATTTGGCCTCAAGCAAAATCCTGAATAATGACTGGGTATTAAATAATGTTTGCGCGGCAGTAACAGGAATAATCACCATATCGTCAAAATCAACCCCAATCGATTGGCCTTCTGAGGATAATACCCCTATCACTCGAAAGCGACGATCATTGATGCGTAGCCATTGTCCTAACGCCTGTTGTTGTGCAAACAGTTCATCTTTAATAGTCTGACCGATAACGCAAACTGACAGTATCTTATTAGTATCTGTGTCGGGTAAGAAGCGTCCTTGAGCCATATTTAAATGACGTACGCGGCGTAAAGAAGCGGTAGAACCAATAATAGTGGTTTCCCGTTCCAGCCCTTTTGTAGAAACGGGGGCTGCACCGATATTTATGGGAGCTATTGCTGCAATATTTCGACTTCTAAATAAGGCTTGTGCATCGGCGAGTGTTAAATCTCTGGGGGTTTCACCAAAAATAGGTGGTTGCCCGCCAGTGGTTTCGGCACGACCGGGTAAAACGATGACTAGATGTGTGCCTAAGGCCTCAAATTCATTAACGATATAAAGACGGGCGCTTTCTCCCAAGGCTGTTAATACGGTGACTGAGGCAATACCGATACTCATTGCCAGTATAATCAGCAAAACCCTGACAGGTTGGGTTTTAATTGCAGCGTAAGACTGGATTAAGGTATCGCTTAAGGTCATGGCAGGCTAATTTGTCCGTCAATAAGACGGATTCTACGCTGAGCACGACGACCTATCGTTTCATCATGTGTAATCATAAGAAGGGTTACTTGTTGCTGATTCAGGTTTTCTAGTAATGTAATGATTTCCTTACCTGATTGGCTATCAAGATTACCTGTAGGCTCATCGGCTAATAAAATTTGTGGCCGCATAATCATTGCCCGGGCAATCGCTACCCGTTGTGTTTGTCCACCGGAAAGCTGATCTGGACGATGTGCTGCTCGATCTTGTAAATTAACTGCGATCAGTGCTTCGGCAACGCGTTGTTTGCGTTCTTTAGAGGGAACACCCGCTAAAATCATGGGTATTTCAATGTTTTCAGCTGCCGTATAGCGAGGGATTAAATGAAAAAACTGGAACACAAAACCTATATTTTCGCGTCTAGCCTTGGCTAATTCCTGATCATTTAGCTGAGTGACATCCTGATTGTTTAATATATATTTACCGGAGGACGGTTGGTCAAGCAAGGCGATGACATTCAACAAGGTTGATTTTCCAGAGCCAGAAGGTCCCATAATTGAAACGTATTCACCTTTATTTATGGTTAAGTTGATATTATTTAAAGCATGAATACGTTGCTCGCCAACTTGAAAATAGCGCTGTATATTTTCTAGCACTATCATTGCTCTTCACGCACATAAGCGCCTGCTTCGACACCATCTCGTCCGACGGAAAGAACAATGCTGTCAGCTTCAGACAGGCCCGATATAACTTCGATAAAGTTCCAGTTTGCCAAGCCGGGTTTAAAGGTTCTTGATTCTAACTGCCCATCTTGGTTTACAAGAAATACCTGATTATTTTCTAGTACGGCTTCAGTGGGTACTCTTAATGCATTGATCTTACTAGCGATTAACACTTCAATATCTGCGCTATACCCCGGCAATAAATCGTTTAGGTCTTTTTCATCACTGAGTGTGATTTCTACCTCTACTGTACGTGCTTGTTTCTCTTTTTCCAAAACATAAGGTGCTATACGTGTCACCGTACCTGAGCAGCGTTGTTCCTCAAAGGCATCCAGGCTTACACAGGCTGTCATCCCTATTTTAATCTGAGGTGCATCTACTTCATCTATTGGGGCAGAAACCGTTAAACAGCTAATGTCTAGTAGATCAATTGAGGGTAGAGTCGGAATGCCGGGTGGTGACGGGGTAACATACTCGCCTAATTCAACATTAATTTCAGCCACAGTTCCATCGAAGGGTGCGCGTACTAAAGTTCGTTCAATCGCCTGTTCAACAACAGCTAAATTAGCCTGTACAACTTCTATTGCAGCACGTGATGCCTGACAAGAATACCATTGAGCCCTGGCACTGGTTGTTGCCCTGTCCACCAGCTCCTCGGAAATAATATGCTCTATTTTTTTTAAACGGATTAAACGTTGAGCATCTCGTTCAGCGCCAGCGGCTAACTCACAAACCTGGTTGGCTGTGGCGTGGTTAGCTTTGATTTGAGCATTCTGTAATATAAGCTGAGCTTTTAGATCATCATTCCAGACTTCTAGTAATAGTTGCTGTTGTTTGACCCTTTCACCTTCTTTAACGAAGAGTTTGGCAAC
>DAOVVZ010000420.1:0-2649 GCA_030636915.1 Methylomarinum sp.
AGGTCAGTTGGATGGTCTAGTGCTTGAAGCCTTAGGCTTGTTTCTCTGGCCAGTTCTGGTATACGGCAAAAAAAAACTAATTGTCCAATGTTATGCAATATGCCACAGATAAAAATAGCGTCTGAAAACTCTTTGCTGAGATGATGGTCAATTTTTTGTGCAATTAGGGCGCAACGGATATTTTTTGCCCAGTAGTCATGCATAGAAATAAGCTCACCGGGTAAATTAGAAAATTTATCAATGGCTGTTGTACTTAGGATGATGCTTTGTAGCTCTTTTATACCAATAAGGTTTATTGCTCTATCTATTGATGATATTTTTGAGGGGAATCCATAGAAGGCACTGTTAACTATTTTTAAAAGTTTTATTGCTAGTGCGGCATCTTTTTCTATAATGAATGCTGCGTCGTTAAACGATTTGGTTGGGTCGTTAATTACGTTCTGTAGCTGCAGATAGATATTTGGAGGCGCTGTTAGTTGTAAGTCGCCCTTGAATAGGTCAGAAATTGATAGTTCTAGTTGTGAAGTATTTAGCATAACTAACAAAAAAATGAAATCAGTCTATAGTAAAGGGAGTGTTAAAAGTACAGTTAACTGTAGCTGTTATTGTGTATCACCGCAAGCTTGCTAGTGGTATTTGGTTTTTAGTTAGAAAATAATTTATGGAGCTTGGTTGGCTATATGGTTATTTGTGAAAGTTTAAAAGAGAAGGTCATTATCATCGCTGAAAACGATGAGGAGTTGGCTGCTGAGATAAAGTTGTTTCTTGAAAAACAAGGGTTTGTAAATATCAAGATTGCAAGGGATGGTAGTAAGGTTTATGAGATTTTAAGACCTTATTATAATAATCCTGAGCAAGTTGGCCTGATAATTGTGAATGAAGCCTTGCCTCAATGTCAGGTGACGGAAATGTGTATGACACTATCATGTAATGATAGCGATTCAGTGATCCCATTTATTGTTCTTGGCTCTAAAGAAACAAGTAAGGTGGGATGTGAGGGAGGTCATTGTGATTTATATACAAAATGTATAAATTATTTTATCTCGCTCCCCATTAATTATTCGGAATTTTTGATTGTTGTCGGTTTTCAGTTAAATATTAAGCATGAGCGTTTTCTTAGGCATAAGCAGGAAGAACGTTTAATTAATGAGTTAGCTGAAAGAAAAGTGATTGACGCAAAATTAAAATATTTGGTTGTTCATGATGAATTAACCAGTTTATTAAATCGTCAAAATTTTGAACGCAAATTAAGGTTGATTCTTGGTCGAAGTAAGATGCTGCAGCAGAATGGGGCCTTGTTATTTATTGATGTTGATCGCTTTAGTTTAATTAATGAGCTTGAAGGTTTTGAAACAGGTGACAGACTTCTGGTTGATATGGTGTCAATTATAAGAAAATTAGCAGATCAAGGTGATTTATTTGCCCGTATTGGTTCTGATGAATTTTGTCTGTTTCTGGAAAATAAGAGTATCGAGGTGGTTAAGCAGTTTGCTGAAAAAGTTAGGCAAACAATTTATGATTTTAGGTTTTTTACCGGTGATATTTGTTATAACGCCTCTTTATCAATCGGCATTTCCACGTTAAATGCGGCTTCGGCTGTTTATCACCCCAGTGAGTTGATCTCTCGAGCAAGGCAGGCCTGCAATATGGCTAAGGCTAATGGTCGAAATATGGTTTGGGAGTACAATGAAAATGACTTTAAAGTTCGGGAAAGACTTAACGATGTTTATTGGGTGCCTTTAATTAAAAAGGCATTATTAGAAAGAAGTTTCTTTCTGGTTTTCCAGCCTGTTGTTGATTTACTGAGTGGAAACGTCTCTCATTATGAGGTGTTAATCAGGATGAGGGGGGAAGGCAATAAGGTCATTGCTCCTGGTGAGTTTATTCCTGTTGCCGAGCGTATGGGGTTAATTCACAGCATTGATAATTGGGTTGTAGAGCAATCGATTGATTTTCTTGCTGAGCTTCCTGCAAATATGTCTTATGTCTCATTGGCAATTAATCTTTCAAGTGTCGCATTTCAGGATGACTCTTTATTGCCGACAATAAAAGATAAACTGGATCTTACCTGGGTAGATCCCAAACGTCTTACTTTTGAAATTACAGAAACCGCTGCTGTTGATAGTTTTGAGCAAACACGCAATATGATTACAAAAATTCGTGCGTTAGGTTGTAAGTTTGCTTTGGATGATTTTGGTGCAGGTTTTTGTTCTTTTAATTATCTTAAAATGTTTCCTGTCGATTATGTGAAAATTGATGGACAGTTTATTCAGAATTTAATTGATGATGAGACCGATCAGGTATTTGTCAGGTCAATGGCTGAGATTGCTGCAAAGCTTGGAAAAAAAACAATTGCCGAATTTGTTGAATCCCCTGAGGCAATTTTAAAATTAAGGGAGATGGGTGTAAACCTGGGGCAAGGCTATATTTTTGGTAAGCCAGAAATAAACTTGTTAAGGCATGATGCTATTTCAATGGCTGGTTTGCTAGAAAAAAAGGAAATAGTTGAGTTAGTGTTGGCTAAAGGTGAAATCAAATAAGAGAAGTGCTGTGCATCAGTCTGATGGATAGAAATCTGTACTCTTGCTCCGCGTGGAAGTATAGTAAAGTTATGATCTGTAACTGTTCTCTTAGGCCTGTTATAAGGTC
>DAOVVZ010000234.1:0-4051 GCA_030636915.1 Methylomarinum sp.
AAATACTACCGATGGTGATAGCAACAATGAACTCTTTGATTGAAAATTCATAATTCCAGTTAGGAAGACTAAGTTCATCTGGTATCAGTAGTACCATAATGACGGCAAGAGAACCTCGCAAACTACCCCAGGAAAGTAAATGCTGCCAATTTAAAGGAATGCTTTCCTCTGATTTAATTTGATTGGCAATCCCTATTGAACAGTAAATAGATACAGCTCTAGCAATTGCCACGACTAAAATCATCATCAAAATAGGTAAGATGGCAAAATTTAACGAAATAGTCAGGCTGGTAAATAACAAACCCATTAAAATGAATACCAATGAGTTGGCAAGAAAGGCGAAATAGCCCCAGAATTTACCCATATATTCTTCTACGCCAACAGACATTTTAAAACGTCCAAAGTTACCCATGACAATCGAGGATACCAGCGTAGCTATGATGGAGGAAAGATGAATGTGATGACCATATATCACCAGTTTTTCAGATATTAATTCTGCTAACAGGAAGGTAAAATGTGCGACCAATAAAGTCAGTGTAATCTCAAGGTGCTCATTACCTCTGACCCACTGTATGAGTTTAGAAAATAAAAAACCCATAAATAAGCCAAACAAGCCACCACCCAAAATCATGGTGCAAAATGAAAAAACACCCTGCAAAATGGTATTGGCCCCATGAAACCCATGCATCATAATATCAAGCAGTACCAGAAAAATAGCAAAAGCGGTTCCGTCATTAAATAGACTTTCCCCTTCAAAAATCAAGGTTAAACGGTGAGGCGCACCATATTCTTTAAACAAAGCTAAGACAGCAACAGGGTCAGTTGCGGAAATGATAGCGCCAAATAATAAAGTGACTAACAGAGGAATATCAAAACCAAGTAACTGGAAAGCCCATTGACCTACAAATCCAATAAAAAAAGTTGAAATCAATAACCCTACAATTGCCAGCATACTGATGGCGAATTTGTTTTCCTTGATGTTGCGAATATTGATGTTATAAGCCGATTCAAAAATCAGTATGGGCAGAAAAATAAAAAACAATAACTCTGGCGTCAATTGAAAACTGGTGACAAATGAAAAAACATCTATTTCAGAAAGCGGTACCAATAATGAACCGCCAATAACCAGGAGTACGGTGTAAGGTATACGTGTTTTAAGAGAAATGACGTTAATTCCAAGGGAAAATAACATCAGGGTAAAAACGGATAAATAAACGTCGAGTGTCATTTCTAAACCTTTAAATAAATAGGGCTCTTATGAATGCTAAGTGAGCAATTTTACTTCGCACGGCTAAAACTACTACGATGAAGGTAGTGCCTTTTGATCAACCAGTGTTGATACAAACTGACTGGCTTCATTAATGGTTACTTCCATCACTGCTATTAACTGCGATATATCGATACCTATTTCCACAAATTCATGCTGTAAAGCAGCAATTGCCTGTGCGTTCAGGTTATGCTTTAAAAACAAAACCTGATCCTTAAATGCCGATAATACGGGGTGTATCCGGCTTTCTGCCTTGCGCATGGCTTTAATCAGTCGATTATATTGTTGTTTGGATGCTTTTAATTGTTGTCGACTTTGTGAGCGTAGCGCTCTATTACTGTACTGCCCTAGCTCATCTTCCCACTCTTTAAATAAGGAATTGCTTACTTCTTCTATCGCAATAATTCTGTGACTGACATCATCTGATTTAGTTTTACAAAATTCAAACTGTCTTTGCAGTATTTTGTAACGATGTTCAAGTGAAGTTTCTTGTACATTGACGATAGCTTTAAATTGTTGCAATGCATCTTCAAATTGGTCTCTAGTCCCTTTTAAACTATTGCAAGCATGATCTACCTGAATAACCACAAGATCACGCTTATGATGACCAAAAAGTGACTCTCGGCTTTGATAATAAAAGCCATCCATCCTTTTTTTGAAAAAGGTAACCAGAAAACTAACTAGAGGTGTATTCATTAAAACTATTTTTATTAATAAGAGTGATTTTAAACGATGAATTTTGCGTATATTGATCAAATGCTGGATCAACTATGCCTTGTTGTATTTGCTGGCCACTTAAGCTTAAAGGGATTTTAGCAGACTTAACCAAAATCAATTCTTTTGCCGTTAATTGCCTAGCCAGCCATGCTGCCAAACTATCTGAAGTAATATCCCAACTTGCTTGTACAGCGGAAGCATTAAGCTCGTGAATATCTGGCGACCAAATCACCACCGAATGCGTTAGCAAGGCTTGCTGTATCTCTAAAATATTGCCTGCTAAAACAAAAGAATGCTTGATGCCTTTATAAAGCAATGCCATTTGTTGCATGGCTAAAATAGCCATTTGATGCGCAATTTCATCATCAAACTGCCATTGTTGCTGAGCAGAACGTACTTGATCAGCAAATACACCGCCACCAGGAACAACAACAACCTTGTCCATTTGTTCTATGCTATTTAAACAACCGGTTAAGGATGCCCTATCAGTCATTAAACTACCACCTAATTTAATGACCCGCATTACTTTTTAAATTGTTCCAATAAGCGAAGTAAAGCATCAGCCTTATCAAAACTTTCCTGATACTCATCTTCCATGACAGAATCATTAACAATACCGCCACCCGCCCAAAAACGAATGCTGTTATCAGAATGAACCAAGGTGCGAATAGCAATATTGGTATCCATATTGCCATTAAAACCGATGTAACCAATAGACCCACAATAAATACCACGGCGATTAGGCTCTAATTCTTCGATAATTTCCATCGAACGAATTTTAGGTGCACCCGTGATTGACCCACCTGGAAAGCAGTTTCTTAACAGGTCTAAAGCATGTTGACCATCTGCCAAGACGCCTTTTACCGTACTGACTAAATGATGTACTGTGGCAAAACTTTCAACAGCAAATAATTTGGGTACTTTAACCGAGCCTTCTTTACAATTCTTGCTAATATCATTCCTTAACAAGTCAACTATCATTACATTTTCTGCACGATCTTTCTTACTTTCTGATAATACAGTGATTTGATTTTTATCCTCAGCATCTTCTGACAGTCTAGGACGTGTACCTTTAATCGGTTTTGTCTCAACTTCACCCTCAGATACTTTAAGAAATCGTTCTGGTGATGAACTTAAAACCTGTACCTCAGGAAAATTTAAATAAGCACTAAAAGGTGCCGAATTGATTTTCCGCAAGGCCTTATAAGCCAACCAAGCATTACCTGAACAAGCACTACAAAATCGTTGCGCTAAATTCACCTGATAACTATCACCTTCTTTTAAATAGGCTTTAATTTTATCAAAAGCATTAGCATATCTATTTTTATCCATGTTAGAGATTGGCTTTTCTAATACTGTAAAAGCTTCCAACTGTGGTTCTGCCACTAGCACGCTAAATTGCTTAACTAAAGCCTGCCAGTTTGATGGCTCTATATCATGTCCAATCAAGCAGCTTTCTTTTTTAAGGTGATCAATAATTACTGCCCACGAATAAATGCCCACTGCCATTTCTGCAATGTTTTCTGCATCTTTCGCTATTTCTGGCAGGCTTTCTAGTCTTCGCGCCAAGTCATAAGAAAAATAACCAATCGCACCACCATTAAAAGGAATATCTTTATTCGATTTAAACCCAGCACCTAGATATTGCTTAACCAAGACAAATGGATCTTCATCTGAATTGTTAATACCATTCGCATCAGTGATTTTAGTGCTACTTCCCTTAGTCACCAAAGTGAGAACAGGATCAGTCGCAATAATGTCATAACGCCCTTGCGCGCTATTAGGAAAGCCACTATCTAGAAAAACTGACCACGGTTTATCTGCAATAGCAGCGAACAGTAGAGAGCTATCTTCAAAATAAGGTAAAGGGGAAAATTGTTGTTTTACTATCGTCATTTAACAAAGAGGGACATTAAGAGAATGTATTATAACAATTAATTTAGGTATATACTTCACACGGCCACGACTGCGAATTATAGCGGCTGATTTTATGACGATAGCAGCGTTGCTGAAACAGTTGCAGAGCTTGCTATGCGCCTGTTTCAGCGTCTTGCTCTCGACAAAAAT
>DAOVVZ010000362.1:0-3071 GCA_030636915.1 Methylomarinum sp.
GCTGTTAACTTCTTAACAACATACCAACAATTTATTGATTGTAGAAAAGATTTCTTGCCACCTGGTTTTAAAGACGCTTTGGAACACAGTCTATTCTTTAAACCATCCAGTAAACTATTAAATAATAGTTTACTGATGCGGTTGAAGAATACCGCTAAATATATAAAAGAAGTGAAAGGGTCGCAGGTTGTTATTGCAAGTGACACGTTAATTGCTGGTAATAGGGATAAGAAATGGTTTTTCAGTCGGGCTAATGTAATTGTTAGTCAACTTGATAAGCTGGGTGTCCCAAAAAATAAAGTCAGTATTAAACAAGGTTTGCTTGCTAAGCAGGTAAATAATAAAACTATCCGTTTAGGCATTTTTGGTCCCGATTCTTTAAACGCTATTTACTACAGAAAAGGGAATGTTAATCTAACGCAAACAGAAATGAAACGCTTAGATCTTGTTGTTCGCTATATGAAAGAGTTTAAACCAAATGGAAAAGTGATTATTAAAAGTTATACTGATAGCAAAGGTAAGCGAGCAGTTAATCTTAAAATTTCGCAAAAAAGAGCTGAAGTGGTTAAGCGATACTTGGTTAGTAAAGGGTTGGCAGAAAAGGCTGTTCAAGTAAAAGCTTATGGCGAAAACAAGCCTGTTAGAAGCAATCGATTCCCAATAGGTAGAGCGCAGAATAGGCGCGTAATTATTGATTTTATTGGTTAGAGCTGGGGGGATATGAGAGAGTAGAGGAGCTGGTCACTCAGGCTCCCCCTCACTGCCATTAAGTTAAGGATTTTCAGTAAAAATGCTACAACAATTAAGCTAATTAAGGGATCGCTCATGATTTATTTATCCCTATAATTTCAAAGTCGTCTTAACGAAACTGGAATCCCTCCTTTAGGGCGTAATGATACTGCAAGATCTATCTCTACTTCTTTATCGCAGGTTAATTGAATATCATATTTCTGGATAATCATACTTAACAAAAGTTGGCTTTCTAACATGGCAAAATGGTTGCCGATACAAATGCGTTCACCTGTACCAAAAGGTAGAAAAGAAAATCGATGGTTTTTTTCTGTTAAAAAACGTTCAGGCTGGAATTGTTCAGGATTTGTCCATAATGTTTTGTTGTGATGAATATTGTAAATACTGTATATAACCAAACTACCCGACTTAAAGGTGTAACCTTCAATTTCAATATCTGAATCGATCTTACGCATGATCATTCCAACGGGTGGTCTGAAGCGTAAAGATTCATTTAAAACAGCACGTGAATAAACAAGTTGTTGTATATCTTCTGGTGTGGGTGTTTTTCCATTTAAAAATTCAAGTTCAGATCGTAATTTTTTAAGTATGGCAGGGTGTTTGGCTAATAAATACAAAGTCCAAGTTAATAAATTAGCCGTTGTTTCATGACCCGCAGTAAAAATAGTGATTACTTCATCTCGAATTTGCTGATCAGACATTTGCTGGCCAGTCATTTCATCACGTGCATGTAACAGCATATCCAATAAATCATGATTCGAAGAAGCCTGTTGACGACGGTGTTGAATCATACCGTAGATAATGTTATCCAAAACAGAGCAGGCCTGTTTGAACTCTCGATTGGCTGAGGTAGGCACCCATAAAGGCGGTGTTAAAGGGTTGGATGCACTCTTTAAAGCATAGCGAAGTCCCGTATCCAAAGCAGGAGCAATACTATCAATGTTATCAAGCACGCTACTGCTAAACATGGTTTGAGTAATAACCTCTAATGTCAGACGCATCATTTCATCAGACAAATTAACCTGTGTTCCATCGTCTAACTGCTGCCAGCGAGTTAACATATTCTCACCAGCAGTTACCATTTTCGGCATCATAGAGGCAAGGTTACTGCGTTGAAAAACAGGTTGCATCAAACGTCTTTGCCTGCGCCATAAATTACCTTGGCTGGTTACCAAGCCATTACCTAAAATTAAGGCAAGCCCTTTGGGTTTTAAAGGGTCATACATTTTGATAAAAACATCATTGTGCTTGATTAATGTGTGTTCCACCCACTTGGAGTGACTAATGAGATAGTATTGCCGGCCTGCTAATTTAAAAGCAACTAAGTCACCCTGTTCACGATGCCAAGCACAAAGTGATTTAAAGGGGTTGGCTTTAAATTGGCGTAAATTTCCTAATAGCCAATGACCTTTAATTTGAGGGACGGGTTTAGAGTCGTTCATAAAGAACCAGTGGAGAAGGCAGAACTATTCAAATTAATCATCTGTTAAGCGGCACTATCTGCTTTAAGAAGCTCAGCGATAAACTCGATGTGTGGTGCCATCTGAGGTGTATCAGGAATTTTCCATGTTTTTCTTACAATACGGGAAAGTATATTATCTAACCAGAGACGGTTTGAATTCGCTTTTTCAATTACAAATTTGTATGAGCCTTCATCAGGAATGATAGCAAATCCATCAACCCAAACCTCAATGGTTTCTGATTCACCTACCAGTTGAATTTGTATATATGCGGTTCGTGCTTCAAGGTCAAAACTTAAACTGGTTAACTCAGCAATATCTTTAAGTACTATGTTTGCTACCCATGAAATCAACTTTCTGGGTGTCCATTTTATGACTGATTTTACTATACTTGTCTTTAAACTCATTTTTTTAACTCACATTTTTAGTTGAACAATATTATTTTAGTAATGCTTCTAAAGAAGTCTGCCTTTGACTAACATCCTGTTGTCGAATGGCCATAGATAGTGCCTTACGAGTACCCACAAAAACAGCTAAACCTTTAGCTCGGGTCAATCTTCCAATAGCTGCATTATGGTAAGTGACACGGCTGACAATACCCGTAAGCACTTTCGTGATAGTGTTCATTAATAGAAGGCTAGGTTTTAGGGGTACGGTAAAGAGATTGGACTATATTATAATACTTACTTTACATCATCTATAACCAACTCCATAAAACCTAAATGAGCAATGAAGTAATTAACCATGCACCTTCCGTAGAAAGAGCCAAAGAACTAGAGCAACAAGCAATCGAGGGGCTTACTCCAATGAAGCTGGGGCAAGACAACGGCATGCTTGCCTGTCATAAAATGAGGGCTCCCA
>DAOVVZ010000337.1:0-3289 GCA_030636915.1 Methylomarinum sp.
CGTAAATACCAGATTAGCATGTAAAGTTTCTACTTCAGCATCAGCATCGTTTCTAGGAACTGGTGAATCCACCGATAATAAAGGATTAACCGTATAGCCAATAAATGGACTATCTTGGGTCATTGACCCATAGGAGAAACTACCACTAAGTCGTGTAGCTGAACCCAAACGGTAAGCGGCTGATAAACTGATTTTATGCGCCTGATTATCAGGGGCTACTGATAGCCCGCCAATATTATCCAAAAAGTCTGATTCAGGTCTAAACCTTAAGTTGTAAGGGTTTTTCCAACTAAACGAATTATAATGGTTATCAAATAATGATACAAAATAACGAAGTTGTATTTGTGCTTTATCACCGTTATAGGCTAATTTTATATCAAAATTATTAGTTTCCTGATCAATTGGCTTAGGGGCAATGACAGATAATGGATTAAAACCGGAAATCCCCATAACTGCTCCAGTATCTTGTAATCCCTCTTTATCTTCATGCTGAATATCAACAGTAAAATTCCATTGTTGAGTTAAGTCTAAAGAAAATCCACCACTATATTTTTTACGTTCGGTTGCTATATCTATATTTTTTAGGCCATCAGCTAGATTAGGCATTTGGGTTGTTTTACTACCTGTTATCCAATCATCGGGTAAAAGCAAAGATTGAGAGCCTATATTTCTAAAAGGGGTTTTTGCACTAACTAATCGATTATGGGGTAATTGGTCATATTCAAAAAACAACGTATATTTACCTTGTTCGCCATAGTCTGCGCGAATAAACCGAGAGTCCAATCCTAAATCTTTGGCTTTAATTTGCCAATAATTAGAACTATCATCATCGAAAGCTGCTCGATGTTGAATGTTAAAACTACCTAACACATAACCTTGTCGTGTATCCATACCAGAATATTCACCAAATTTCGCTGAATCGGTACTAGAGTAAAGTCCGCCTATTTCAATGTAGCTATTATAATCTTGTTTATTTTCTGATAATTCTGACTCATCATCCAACATAAAGTCATCAAATTCTTCTTCCTCTGCCTTTACTACAGTCATTAAGGTCAGTAGAAAAAATATTGGTAGAATGGAATTTTTTATTTTCACTATGACTTACCTGTCGAAACGAACACCTGAGGGATGATTTGAGCCATGCGTATTACTATGGCAATTCAAACAGCTTTTAGCTAATAAACGACTTTGTCCCGCACGAGAAGAAACACCTTTACCATCATAAAGCAGATTCGCGTGAAATGATTCAACTTCAGAATGACACTGCTGACATAAATAGGGTGCTCTAACTTTTAATAAATTGGGTTGATTTGCGCCATGAGGAGTATGACAAATACTGCAATCCTCCTGAGCGGGTGGGTGTTCCCATAAAAATGGTCCCCTTTTTTCAGCATGACAACGAAAACAGGTTTCATTAATTGTTTCTTCAACTAACAACTTTTCACCACTAGAACCATGTGGGTTATGACAATCAGTACAAATAACCTTAGCTTCCTTAATGGGGTGCCGTGAACGGCGATACAATTCAGCCCTCTGTTTTCCATGACAAGTAAAACAAACACTCGCCTGATTTTCTTTAATTAATACATCGTCTTTTTTAATATGAATTTTATGACAAGATGCACAGGCCAAATCAGCCGATTGATGCTGACTGCCATGCCAATGCATTCGTAAGCCATTTTGGTGACAACTTAGGCATTGTGCATTTTGCTCAGTAATCGGCGTAATACTTTGCTGTCCAAAGACCACTGCAGGTGGTGGCTTTATATCACCCTCATCAGGTGTGGGAATGTGCTGTGGGCTAGCGCCATGACAGCTTTCGCATTCATGTTTGGCAAAAGGGGTGCTACTATCTGCTTTTTGAGCGTGAGGCGTTTGATAAATTAATGTAACCGGTACCTCATCATGACATTTAAGGCATGTTGCCGCCCCCCTCTTTGCATATTCAGGTTCACCATCTAATAATATCTCAGTATCAGCAATCACAACGAATGATTGCATTAATAATAAGAAAAGCAGTAGCACGTTCTTCATTATAATTAGGTAGTTTCCGATACTTTCATTTAGATAATTTGACAATCAAGCTATTAAACCTTCAATGCTTTTTGACGGGTTCTGTAGGGCGGACTTCTGTCCGCCATTTTCGACACAGCGCTTATTTCGTATTGCCCATAGCGGACTGAAGTCCGCTCTACAAAAAATCCCCGTCAATTCTACAATGACAGATCATCAGGAAAAAAACTCCAAAGAAACATTGATAGGAACGCATATTTTTATTGCTTAATAGCAATAAAGTCAGCGCCCCCTTGGTCTAACTTGAAAGTATGATTAAAAGAAACATGATGATGTCGACCATGGCTATATTCATCATGAATAGCTAAGCCAAAGGTATAGGTTTTTCCTGCAACGATATTTTTATATAACTGTAAATTTGGAGTAAGTTCACGACTTAACTCTACAGTCCAGGTTCCGTTTTTTAAGTCAGCAATCACTTTAACTTTTGGTGATTTATTTTCATGTCGCTTATCTAGTATATAACCATCAAACGCTGAAACTGGTTTGTTTTTATTTAATTTTGCTTGCCAATATTCAGCATAACCCCCATCGTCTAATAACTGCTGAAGAGCTTTGTTCGACTTATAGTTTTCCCCACCCCCTTTACGGGTTATTTTAGTCCTTGATTTTGACAAATAAATACTTAAATTTTTACCATGCTGAGCACTAGGCATATGTGTCGAATCATCATGGCATGCTCCCCAACAACCCGCACGTTTAATCTCTTTAACATGACCATCATCAAATAGAACAGTTACCTTTGATTGATCTTTAGCCATTTTACTCTTAGCTGAACCCTTACTATCAGTCCAACTAAGTTGAATATAAAAGCGATCCTTGTCATAGGCAGTTTTTACTGCTACATCAATGTAGCCACGTTTGCCTTTTATAGGATCTGGTTCTAACTTTTTACCTGAAACGATCAAATTTCCTATGTCTTTTTCCTCATCCTGATGACATTCTCGACAATCTTTCCCGGCCCTAAAGTTTTTTGCACCTGCGTGAGTAGATTTAGTTAACACCCACTCCCATGAAGCTTGGCCCGGATAAAACAAAGTGATTTGTTTTGATTTGACTCCATCCCACTCTATGGAATACACAGAGAAACTAAAGCAAATCAGAAAAATACTAGCAATAATTTGAGTTATTTTTTTCATGTTTTTTATCAATTAATTATAAAACATTACAAAATAAAGTTGTCATCAGCATCCGCTTGTTCGACTTCTTTTGCTTC
>DAOVVZ010000141.1:0-5104 GCA_030636915.1 Methylomarinum sp.
ACTCGCTCTATGCGTAGTAAAGAAGAAGCCAATGATTACCGCTACTTCCCTGACCCTGACTTATTACCGGTTGAGATTACAGATGCTTTACGCGAACAAGTTAAAGCTGATTTACCTGAATTACCTACGGCTAAAAAGCAACGCTTTAAAGAGCAATATGGGCAAGATGATGAAGCGGCAACTACGCTAACCTCTTCACGCCTACTAGCTGATTTTTATGAAAATGTCGTTAAACAATCGGGCTGCGAAGCAAAACTATGTACTAACTGGGTAACAGGTCACTTTCTAGGCGCACTCAATAAAGCCGGACTCGAAATCGATCAATCACCCATTAGTTCTGAACGTTTGGCCGGCCTGTTAAAGCGCATTGCAGATAACACCATCTCCGGAAAAATAGCCAAACAGGTGTTTGATTCTTTATGGGAAAGTGATGCAAGTGCTGATGAGATTATTGATCAGCAAGGTTTAAAGCAAATTACTGATAGCGGTGCCATTGAAGCCATTATTGATAAAATTATTGCCGACAACCCTAAACAAGTTGAACAATACTTAAGCGGCAAAGATAAAGTATTTGGCTTTTTTGTCGGACAAGCGATGAAGGCAACGCAAGGTAAAGCCAACCCTGGTGAAGTGAATAAAATGCTGAAAGACAAACTAAAGTAATAATCACTCATCTAAAACCATTTCAACAAAGGGCATAGAGTATCTAAGCCCTTTTTTATTTGTCCTAATATGAAACCCTTTGCACGATTCATATTTTCCTCCATAGCGGCGTTTAAAATAGATCAAAATACTCATTTACTTCATGTAAACCCCGCTTTTTAATCTATTTTTGCCTTGCTCTCATCAAAAATAAACTCAAGATAAAAGCCGAAAAAAAATTTAACCGCGCGGAGTATATTTGTTTTAAACGACAACATCTTATTTTGCTTTTTTTAACACTTCAATCTGATATCGTTATATATTTGTGAACTGATTATATTTATTCATCAGATTAAAAAGCCTGAAACATAAATTAGCAGGCAATTTCACTACACTAAAAATCTTCTCCTTCCGAGGGAGGTAAGATAAGCATTTTATTAAAATGGGTATAACAGGAAACTCTCATGCCATGCACCAATAATCAAACCGCCCCATCAAATATCATTGAAGATCTTAAAGGCGATCAATCATGGCGAATTTTCAGAATTATTAGTGAATTTACAGAAGGTTTTGATAAACTTTCTGGCTTATGTGATGCAATTTCCATTTTTGGTTCAGCACGACTCAGCCCAGAGCACCCTTATTATAAACAAACGGTTGAACTCGCTGAATTATTAGGCAAGCATGACTTTGCCATTATCAGTGGCGGTGGCCCCGGCATTATGGAAGCCGCGAATAAAGGCGCTCTACAACAACAGCAACCATCCATAGGTCTTAATATAGAGCTCCCAATGGAACAATCGCCCAACCCCTATCAAGACATTTCATTAGGTTTTCGCTACTTTTTTGTTCGTAAAGTCATGTTTGTTAGATATTCTATGGGCTATGTCTGTATTCCTGGTGGTTTTGGTACCTTAGATGAATTTTTTGAAGCACTCACTTTAATGCAAACACATAAAATCTATCCTATTCCATTAATTTTATTTGGTTCAGAATTCTGGCAAGGTCTTATTGACTGGATAAAAACCACTTTAATTGAATACAAGACCATTTCAGAAAAAGACCTCGATTTGATTACTATAACTGATGACCCTCAAGAAGTTTTAGAGATTATGGTTCGCCATAGAGACTGGAAAAACCAGCAACGCCAATCCAAGCAAAATGATTTGCTAACTTGACTATTACGCAATCATATTTCTTTAAAAAACTAATCCTATCATTCTCTCTATCCAGCGGTATCTGGGCACGAATCAATACCGGTAACGCTGTTATTCCTTTCATGATTTCTGGCTCTGAAATCATCGAATAGTCAGCCTACAGAACTATTTCTCCGTATTTTTTCACCTAAAATACTATTAAAGCTAAATCCACGATCAATTCTTGCAAGTTCTTCAGCAACTTTATACAGAAAGATCAGACACCGATGCTTCTGAATAGGTCACATAACGCATGAGTGTCTCAGCATTCGTCTGTTTATCTTTGTATTGCGTATAAAAAGCAAACATCAATGCCGCTAAACCCATCACAGTGGTTTGCACCGTTGCTGATTTTATCCATTCCCATTTACTCAGGTTCGACTTAAAGATAATACTTAATGACGGCCAAAGTAACACAGCCAACCCAAACTCTACGAAGAACTAAAAAAATACTTTATTAAGCAATGCATAACTTCGGGATTTTATATAAATGTCATACATCAACAGGTATCTCTTTTCTACCTCAACTTTACTCTCAGATTCCGCCTGTTGTCTTAATTTATCTGCGTAACCAATTAGCAATGAGGCACTGGTCTGATTAGGTGTAAAAACATTTTCCTCGTTTAACTTAGAATCAGCTTTAACAAACGAGCATGGAAGCACAAGAAAATATTAACATCATTTTATTTAACACTTTTCACCCCATGTCCTAATAAATTATTTTCTAAATTTCTTTGCTCAACCTAGTTCGACAAACACTGATGATCTCCTCTAAACGGAATCACATCACGCCTATTAGACATTTTGACTCAATAAAAATACCACTGATTATCGTTACAATAGTTGCCCAGCCCTCAGTACAATTAATATTCTTCTTGGTTATGCCAAGGGCGGACGTTACTACAGCTAAGTTTTATGCATCAACCCGCTTAAAGCTATGCACCCAAACCTGACTATCTTCTTCCCAAGTCATTCCCGCGTGCATTTTTAAAATTAAGCCTTTATACATCTCAAGACTTGGATAACCTTCTGCGTTTGCATCTGCATCAGTCATATCACCTAATCTTTGACGCTCTAAAGAAGTGGTAATAAATGCAACGCCATCTAACTCAAATGCTTCTCCTGGATAGGCATAAACACCATCTCGACGTTGCTGTGTTTTCTTACCACTCAATGCGGCTTCAACTAATTTTGGATGGCGCACCAGGCGATCTATTTCACAGGTTTTCTCAGGGTAATCAGTCATTATTGTTATTCTCCATTATAAAAATTAAGTCATAAAATTCATTTTCAGCCATAATATAACTGTTTTTGTTATTTAATTCGATTTATAAAACTTATGCGTTATTTACATACCATGGTACGGGTTAATAACCTGGAAAAATCCCTAGAATTTTATTGCGATAGACTTGGCTTATCTGAAGTTAATCGCATAGAAAGTGAATCAGGCCGTTTTACTTTGGTCTATTTAGCAGCACCGCAGGATAAAGAACAGGCAACGACGATTGAAGCGCCAACGCTTGAGTTGACCTATAACTGGGATACTGAATCTTACGAAGGCGGACGGAATTTTGGTCACCTTGCTTATGAAGTTGATGATATTTATCAATTCTGCCAAAATTTAATGGATGCGGGGGGCGTTATCAATAGACCCCCCCGTGATGGCTATATGGCATTTTTACGTTCACCCGACAACATTTCAATAGAACTGCTACAAAAAGGTGAACCTTTAACTAAACAAGAACCCTGGGCGTCAATGGAAAACGTTGGCACATGGTAGCATGTGTTACAACAGTCCCAATTATTTCATGCCTATTTACCCTCTCGTTTTTTTATTATTAATTTTCATTCCATTCTCAGCTGTTAACGCTGCATTTAACACTGCTCTTTTCCAAAACAAGTTTTTCCCTTTATCAACTGATAACGCCCTGCTCTGCACAACCAGCGACAATGGCTTTCTTTCAGTTCCGGAGTTAATTAAAACGATTGCTTTCTACGAGCAGGCGAACCCTGTTGAATTGCGAAAACTGGCTGTATCTGTACTGACAGACCATAGTAATACCGAGCATTTAGAAGACTTACAGGACTATAAAGAAGATTGCAAAGAGGCTGTCTCTAGCGACCTATGTCTATTAGAAAACTATTGGGATAATAAAGAGGCTGCCTTAAGAGCGCTGGCTCTTTTTTATGACACAAAAACCATTATCAAACATGGCGAAAACTATAAGGCACGTCACTTTAACAAAGACCATTTACGCGTTTTTGAAAAGGCTATTCGTAAAATTCCTACGTTTATGCGGAAGAACATTAGTAAAGCAAAACCTATTCGAGAACTTGATCACGTCATTAAAGACATGAACAGTGACATGCAAGAATTGATTCAAGACGCATTTCCTGAGGATTTTGCCACTAGTATTTGGGGCGATGATACCCACCCACTTACCTTTGTCCCCGGTGCTGGGTTCCAAAGCCAAGTGGTTGCCCAGGTTTATAATGGCCAAAATCTAATTATTTTTACCGTTAAAGCCTTTGATAAAGCCAAAGATGACAAACTTTATAGGGATATAGATTTAAAATATCTAGTCGATTTCCGTATTCCAATTATTGTTCATGAAATAGCGCATACCATTGATAATTTTCACTTTTGGAATGGTGATGATGCTTTATATTTTTTCTATCGCTATAGAAAAATGTCCAATGATAATAAAACTGTCAAATTAATAACCGACGCTAAATTAGCCCTGTGGCCCTCAAAATGGTTTGAGGCGTTTGAATACTTATGGGAAGTCAATGATGGTCGATATGACGGACAAACGCAGGAAAAACTAGCTGAATTGGTCGCTCAATATATTTTAATTCCTGAACGATTAAAACAGAGCACTCCCAATACTTATGCTTGGTTGCGTGATGATGTGTTTAAAGGTATTGAATATAAAGGCTACGATAGCTGTAGTACACCTATCGTTAAGTCTTTAAACTTGTGGGAGCATTCGATTGCGAAGGTACTCGGACGATAAAACCCTAGTTGCCAACCATTTTAGGTTTGATGAACTATTGTTGTAGGGTAGCCTTGATGCAGCAATGCGGAATCAAGGACTCGAATAACCTTGATTCCACTTTATTACATCAAGGCTACGACAAACTTAACCCAACCTACATTTCCGTTTCAATTAAAGCATCTTTAATATAACGATTAAATGATTGCCTCACCTTTTTAGCTTTAGGCCCACGGCATAATTCATCACCTAAAGAAGATTGACGACAAC
>DAOVVZ010000087.1:0-6094 GCA_030636915.1 Methylomarinum sp.
CCTGAATCGTCACCTCTTGAAATGAAAGACGATTGACTCTGAGCAATCTTAGTTAATGCCTCAACCACTGTTTTTGCTGAAGCAATACCCGCAGGATCATTTTCTGGTCCTACAATAACAAAATCATTGTGCATCACTGCGGCACGATCAATAAAATCACCTTGCTCAACATATTTTAATTCTGCTGCAGGTGCGTGCACAAACACCACATCCACATCACCGTTGCCACCGATTCTGAGTGCTTTCCCCGTTCCTACCGCTATCACATCCACTCTGATATTATTTTGTTTCTCAAACACAGGATGTAAAATTGCTAAAAGCCCTGAATTTTCAGTGCTGGTGGTGGTAGACAAACGTATAATTTGTTCAGCATTAACAGACCCAACAAAAAATATCGTCGACAGTAATACTACATTTTTTAAAAAACTCATCATTTTCTCTTTAAAATTTCACTGTTATTTGTGTATAAGCATAAGTTGCATCTTGTTTGCCGGCCTGATCCATTAAATCTCCAGCAAATAAATGCGCCACCCCGGCTTCAATCTGTAAGTTTTTAGGCAGAGGTTCCCAGCGCAATCGTGCTTCGATTTGAGTGCCGATATACGCCTGACTTCCAGAGATACCAGCGGTGGTCCATTTATCAGCTGTTGATGCTCTCCAGAAGCCGCGCAATGCAACCATAGGTTTTAGCGATTTAATAGGCTTAAGATTCAAACGCAATGCAGGTGAATGAAGGTTATTTCGCGCAAACGCGCCATAAATACTGGTTGGCCCAAAATCAAAACGACGCGCACCATATAAGGTATCGAAACGATTATTTTGCCCATCGTTGGGGTCATCATCGCCACTGGCATAATCATATTGCATAATCAATCTAGGTAACCACGGCGCATTAAAACTATAACCTAGCTCGGCATGATGAAAATGCGCCCAATGATCCAATGTCAGAGCTGATACTCTTGATGCTTTTGATTCACCTAACTGATAAACAGTTTCCAGTTGATAATCAAACTGCTCAATCGCCGGACTATTCCACAAACGCATACCAAAAGTATATAACTCACGATCTTTAGTTACTCTGTTTTCTGTATCTTCCTCATTCAAGCCAAAGAGAAAGACTTCTCCTTTATCATCTTTGCTAAACAATGCCTGACTGTAATGAATTCCCCAAAAACGAATATCGGTCTCTTCAACATCAAAACTGGGTTTATTATCAAGAACATCACCATCAACCTTACGATGCACCGGTAAGGTATAAAATGCCCTAAATGTCTTATCGGCTGACGTCCATTGCCAATCCAAACCAGTAAATGCATTAATCGTGTTACGAAAACGATTTCTAGCTACCAGTCTTCTGCTACCCACATCCATAGTGATACGTCCTGCTCGCAACAAACTTTGACTACCCTCTACCCCGACATTATCCAAAGGCACTTCAATATAGGCTTGTAACAAATCTATAGGATTAGCAATTGCAGGGGTCAATCGCGTACTGGAACTTGCTGAACCAGAATCAGCCAGTTTAATACGTGAATCCATCATTTCAGCGCCAATGCGAAAATATTTCAAATCCGCTTTAGCATGAATTAGCGTACGAAAAACTAGCGCCTGGTCTCCGCCATTTCCTGGATTACCATTAACAATCGCTCGATATTGCTGATCAAGCGTTTCGTAACGTGTTCTATGTTCAAATGAAAGGCTTAACCAATCAGGCACCCCCATGTATTGGTCTAATCGCCAAGGTTTGTCTTGAGCATAGCTACTCCCAGCAGACAAACCTAACAACATACTCCCTAAAAAACCAAAATATGTATTTTTTTGCATAAAATAAAATATAATCAACGTACTATTAAAAAACGAAGCATTATATATCGGTACTTAACCATACAAAACATGCAAACTATTGCCAATTATGAATCCTATAAAAATAAACTATAGATCAAATCCTTACCTAACCATCAATAACCAAAACTATGATTTACAACCCACACTTCAATTATTAAAAGGAATACAAACAACTGGCAATCTGCGGTTGGCAGCTAAAATGTGTGACTACTCCTATCGCAAAGCATGGGATATTCTTAATCTACTTGAAAATTTATTAGGATTAGCTCTAGTCGATAAAAAACGTGGAAAAGGAACTCAATTAAGTGAGTTGGGGGAGAAACTCTTAGATATTAGTAATGAAAGCGACCAGCTTCTCAGTCATCATTTATCGTTAGCCAGCCAGCAAGCAAATAATGCTCTGAACGACCTGTTATCCACATCAAAACCATTAATTATTATGGCCAGCGATTCAGAAAAATTAAACAGCTTACGTCAACAACACCTACCTATAGAATTACACACAGAAGGTAGCTTGCAAGCACTCGCAGCTTACGCTGAGGAAAAATGTCAAATAGCAGGGTTTCATATTGCCTCTGGCCAGCAGGGTCAAAAACAATTAAGCCAATACAATCGCTATTTAGATCCTGAACTTGATCAATTTATATTGCTCGAACAACGACAACAGGGACTTATCAGTCACCCTGAAAACCCAGTACATTCATTACAGCAAATAATTGAACAACAATTGAATTTTGTTAATCGACAAAATGGATCGGGCACACGAAACTTACTTGATAGTTTATTGCTTGAACAACACATCACACCTAAGCAATTAAAAGGATACTATCACGAAGAACACACCCACCTAGCCGTAGCCAGTATGATTATCAGCCGACAAGCCGATGTGGGTTTAGGCATTCAAAGTGTGGCTCATCGATTAAAACTTCATTTCACCCCTATCAGTAATGAATTTTATTTTTTAGTTTTTAAATCTATCAGCACACAATTACCACAGTTTATAACTGAATTAACTCATCAAAATACACCGGATATTTTAAATTACAAAGATTTCATAACGTTTTTAGCCGGCAGCTCATAAGCCAACGGCCTTCCCTCTACACAAGATGTCTAAATTAAACAAACTACGCATTACAATTAACACAGCGATGGTAATAAAATCCATTTCGTTTTAAAATAGTTAATTTAGTATTAAATGCATGTATCACTTTAACGCCTACGGACTACCAAATTGATGACTGATTATAAATTAACCCACCTGAAACAGCTTGAAGCTGAAAGCATCCATATTATTCGTGAAGTTGCAGCGGAATTTGATAATCCGGTGATGCTGTACTCGGTTGGTAAAGATTCAGCGGTGATGTTGCATTTAACCATGAAAGCGTTTTATCCAGGAAAGCCGCCTTTCCCAATGATGCATGTTGACACTACCTGGAAATTCAAAGAAATGATTGAATTCAGGGATAAAATGATCAAAGACCTAGGCCTGGATATGATCGTACACACCAACCTGGAAGGTGTTGAACAAGGCATAGGCCCTTTTACTCACGGCAGCAAAAAACATACTGACGTGATGAAAACCGATGGTTTAAAACAAGCATTAGATAAACATCAATTTGATGCTGCTTTTGGTGGTGCACGTAGAGATGAAGAAAAGTCTCGTGCCAAAGAGCGTGTTTACTCTTTCCGAGACAAAAACCACCGCTGGGATCCAAAAAATCAGCGCCCCGAATTATGGAATATCTACACCGGTACGTTAGAACAAGGTGAAAGCATCCGTGTTTTCCCATTATCTAACTGGACTGAACTTGATATTTGGCAATATATCCACTTAGAAAGCATTCCTATTGTGCCGCTTTACTTCGCCAAAGAACGCCCAGTTGTTAATAGAGACGGCATGTTAATTATGGTAGATGATGATCGTATGCCTATAGGTCCTGATGAAAAAGTTGAAATGAAAATGGTACGTTTCAGAACATTAGGTTGCTATCCATTAACAGGTGCGGTTGAATCAACTGCAACAACCTTGCCTGAAATTATTCAGGAAATGCTGCTAACTACAACTTCTGAACGCCAAGGCCGTTTGATTGACCACGATCAATCCGGCTCAATGGAACAGAAAAAACGTGAAGGGTATTTCTAAGAGCAGGTGAAAGGTTAAAGGCACAAGGTTAAAGGAAGAGCATGCGATTTGAAGATTTAGACGTATGGAAAAGATCCTCTCGACTTTGTGTTGAAGTTTATAAAGAACTTGCTAACTGCAAGGACTATGGTTTTAAAGATCAAATTACACGTTGTAGCTTGTCAGTTCCTAGCAATATTGCTGAGGGGTTTGAACGAAGTACAAATAAAGACAGTAATAAATTTTTTTACTATGCCAAAGGCTCTTGTGGTGAACTACGAACACAAATATACATAGGTATTGAGATTGGTTACATAAAAAAAGAAACAGGACTTAACTGGAAAACTGAAACTGAACAACTATCCAAAATGTTATTCGCCCTCATAAAATCCAGAAGCTCTTGATCTTTTCACCTTGAACCTTTTACCTTGAACCTAAAATTTTTATAGGAAAAATTTTCCATGTCCCACCAATCAGATTTAATCAGTACAGATATTGATGAATATTTAGCACAGCATGAGCAAAAAGAGCTGATGCGTTTTCTAACTTGCGGTAATGTTGATGACGGTAAAAGCACCTTAATAGGGCGCTTATTGCATGACTCAAAAATGATTTATGAAGATCAATTAGCTGCGGTACAAGCCGATAGTGTAAAATCAGGCACCACAGGCGCTGGAAAAATTGATTTAGCCTTATTAGTTGATGGCCTGCAAGCCGAACGCGAGCAAGGCATTACTATTGATGTAGCTTACCGCTACTTCTCTACCTCTACACGAAAATTCATTATTGCCGACACCCCTGGGCACGAGCAATATACCCGCAACATGGCAACAGGTGCTTCAACTTGTGATTTAGCGGTTATTCTGATTGATGCGCGTTACGGTGTGCAAACACAAACTAAACGTCATAGTTTTATTACCTCCTTGCTAGGTATTAAACATATTATTGTTTCAGTCAACAAAATGGACTTAGTTGATTACAGCGAAGATACCTACAATAAAATCAAACAAGACTATCTTGATTTCACTAAAACATTAGATTTAGGCGACATCCACTTCATCCCTATGTCAGCATTAGATGGCGACAACGTGGTTAATCCTAGTGAAAACATGCCTTGGTATACAGGCAAACCAATGATGGAAACGCTAAACACCATTGAGATTGCAAGTGACCGTAACTTTGATGATGCCCGCTTCCCTGTTCAATACGTTAACCGCCCTAACCTAGACTTTCGCGGTTTTTGCGGCACAGTAGCTTCCGGCGTTTTTAACAAAGGTGACTCAATCACTGTATTGCCTTCTGGTAACAGCAGCAAAATTAAATCTATCGTCACTTATGATGGCGATATAGATCAAGCCTTTGCATCCATGGCTGTCACTTTAACCATGGAAGATGAAATTGACATCAGTCGTGGTGACATGATTATTGGTAAAAACTCAACATCTGCCATAGTCGCCGATAAATTCGATGCAACTATTGTTTGGATGGCAGAACAAGCCATGACTCCGGGTCGTCAATATATTATTAAATTAGCGACACGTAGTGTCTCTGGCTCGATATCAACAATTAATCATAGAATTGATGTAAATACACTAGAACATCATCAAGCCACAGACCTTAAACTCAATGAAATTGGGTCGTGTACTGTTTCTGTTAATGCACCAGTCGTTTTTGATGCATACAAACAAAACAAAGGTACCGGTGCTTTTATCATCATTGATCGCCTAAGCAATGTCACTGTTGGTGCAGGTATGATCACAGGTGAAAGTGCAAACGAAGAATTTCGTCATGTATCAGCCGAAGAACATGCAGCCAGATTTAGCCAAAAGGCAATATCAATTGGATTAACAGGTTCAAATAATCAAGAAATAGCTTATCAACTAGAAAGAAAACTATTTGATACAGGTCATGCCACAACGGTATTAGAAGAACAAGCAAGCGATAATGACGCACTGATCACAGCCATTAAAAACGCAGGTTTGATTTGTCTTTCAGTAACCAGCAAAACAGATGCAACTGAAATTTCATTTAATTGCGATAGCCAGTCAATTGATGATATTTTTAATGCACTTAAAGATCAGCAAGTTATTTATTAATATCGCTATTATCTAGACATCAGCCTCGTAC
>DAOVVZ010000360.1:0-3077 GCA_030636915.1 Methylomarinum sp.
AATGGGCATTCATCTAATAGATGATGAATTTATTATTCTACCTTTTCGTCCATCGACCACACTCAATAATATTCTTGAGTCTAAAAGCGCAATCATTAATTATTGTGATGATGTGCGAATTTTTGCCGGTTGCTTAACCGGAAAACGTGACTGGCCATTAACCGTAGCAGAAAAGATCAAAGGTCAATATCTTACTGCGGCACTATCTCATAAAGAATTAGAACTGTTACGCATTGAAGATGACGACACTCGACCAAAACTTTACTGTAAAGCAATTCACACAGCAAATCATGCGCCCTTTCAGGGCTTTAATCGCGCACAATATGCAGTACTGGAAGCAGCAATTTTAGTTAGCCGCTTAAATATGTTACCGATAGAAAAAATTGAAAGTGAAATTGATTATCTAAGTATCGGCTTAAACAAAACAGCGGGCGAAAAGGAATTGGAAGCATGGGGCTGGCTAATGGCTGTTATTGATCAACACAAACAATCGGTGACTCAAGCATGACAGGAATGTTAGCCAGTGTTAACAGTATTAAAGAAACACAGCTTATTTTAAACACAGCCGTTGATATTATTGACTTAAAACAGCCAGAGCAAGGTGCTTTAGGTGCATTATCAACTGAATTAGTCAGTGATATTGTTCAGTATGTTGCCAACAAAAAACCCGTCAGCGCGACTGTCGGTGACTTACCCATGCAAGCTGAACTGGTTTTTAATGCCGTAAAGGCAATGTCTGAAACAGGCGTTGATTACATTAAAATTGGCTTTTTCCCTGGTGGAGACTGGCAAGGCACTCTTTTAAAACTTTCTGAATTAACACAACAAGGGCATCAGTTAATTGCTGTCTTATTTGCTGATACGCAACCCGACCTCAATATGATTGAATCATTAAACTCAGCAGGGTTTATCGGTGTTATGCTGGATACAATGGATAAATCCAAAGGTTCTTTATCTCAAGTCATGCCCTATACAACTATTACACGCTTTGTTAGCCATTGCAAAGAGGCTCAACTACTTTGTGGTCTAGCCGGTTCACTTAAGCAGGATGATATTCCTGATCTTTTAAAATTAGAGCCTGACTATTTAGGCTTTAGAGGCGCCTTATGTGCAAAGCACCAACGCACAGCCGAGTTAAATAATAATTCAATCACTGCTATTCTTAATTATTTTAAGGGTTAATAAAAGTCTTAGGAGACATAATGGTCGTAGAAAAGATAATGAGCGAAAATGTAGTCACTGTAGAAATGGATGATTCACTCTCAGTGGTTAAAGAAATTTTTGATCATACCCCCTTCCATCATCTTTTAGTTATCGAAGAAGGTATCTTACAAGGGGTTATCTCAGACAGGGATCTTTTAAAAGTGTTAAGCCCGAATATTGGCACAGCCGCTGAAACCAGAAAAGATAAAGATACACTGAATAAACGCGCCCACCAAATAATGACTAGAAAACCAGTCACCTTAAAACCCAGCTCAAAAATCACCACAGCCATTAAGATTTTCAACACCCATTCTATTTCTTGTATACCTATTATTAATAACATGCATGAAGTCGTTGGAATAGTGAGCTGGCGAGATATTTTAAAAACACTTTAACCTGAATCTAAGGCACGATTAACAAAGGTATTTGATAATGAATAAAAAAATGTCCATCACCACTAAAATCATGATTGCCATGGGCTTAGGTTTGGTTGCCGGTAGCTTAATTAATGCCTTTGCTCACGATATTGGTTTTGTACAAACCTACTTGGTGAATGGACTCTTTCATGTGATTGGCAGTGCCTTTATTAATGCCTTAAAAATGTTGGTTGTGCCTTTAGTCACCTTTTCCTTAATTTGTGGTGTCTGTGGTATAGGTGATGTTGCAGTGTTAGGTCGCATCGGAGTAAAAGCTTTTAGCCTATATATATTAACGACTGGTCTAGCCATTACCCTTGCCTTATTTGTCGCTATTATAATCGCACCAGGCGAAGGTTTTGAGCAAGTTACCAATGGCTCCAGCTTCAGCCCTAAACCCGCACCACCTCTTACCGAAGTATTTATTAATATAGTCCCTAGCAACCCTATTAATGCCTTTGCAGAAGGTAATATGTTGCAGATTATTTTCTTTGTTATTTTATTTGCAATCGCCATGTTAATGACTGGTGATATTGGTCGTCAATTGGCAGACAGCGCAGAAAAGCTAAACGAAGTAATGATGAAAGTGGTTACCTTGGTAATGGATTTTGCACCGATTGGCGTGTTCTTTTTGATGGCAAAAACTTTTTCTTTACAAGGTATAGGCTTAATACTGCCAATGATTGGCTATTTCTCGGTAGTTATTCTTTGCCTTTTATTACACGGCTTTGGTACTTTTAGTTTATTACTCAGCCTACTTGGCAAGGTAAATCCGTGGACTTTCATCAAAAAAATGCGTCCCGCGCATATTTTTGCCTTTAGCACTGCCAGTTCAAATGCCACAATTCCCGTCACCTTACAAGTGGTTGAAGAACGCATGGGAGTTAATAACTCAACCGCTGCCTTTACCGTTCCTTTAGGAGCCACTATCAACATGGATGGCACGGCAATTATGCAAGGTGTTGCCACCGTATTTATTGCTAACGTTTATGGTATAGACCTTGGGTTGAGCGATTATATTACTGTGGTTGGCATGTCGATTCTTGCCTCTATAGGTACTGCTGGAGTACCTGGGGTTGGCTTAATCATGCTCGCAATGGTATTTAATCAAGTAGGCTTGCCTGTTGAAGGCATAGGTCTAATTTTAGGTGTCGACAGACTATTGGATATGGTGCGTACAGCCATCAATATTACTGGTGATGCGACTGTAACATGTATCGTTGCACGTAGTGAAAATACATTGGATGATCAAATCTTTAAAGACCCTGATGCAGGGGTAATCACTGAGGTTGAATTACCACATAAGGGCTAGACAACATAAATATAGCCTTGATCTAGCAATGTGGAACAGTGGATAAAACCTTACACACTCCGTTACATCAAGGCTCTTGAATAACAAACAAAGAATAATTCACACAAAGGCACTGAGACACAGAGGAAAGCACCTCTCTTCTTCGT
>DAOVVZ010000310.1:0-3482 GCA_030636915.1 Methylomarinum sp.
AGATTATGTAATTCCCTATCTATGTCCTGATATTGCAGATCATATTCCTTACTATAATCATTTGTAACCGCGACAGAAGAATGACGCACAAATCCTGCGCCAATATTAAAGGTTTGTACCCAATTATTGGGGCGGTTTTCTTCAACAATAAACATACCAATTAGCCCCATTAATATATGGGTGTGCGCTTGGACATGGCAATGGTAAATCATGGTGCCAGTCTGTCTTGGTGTTAGTTCGTAGGAGAATTGTTTCCCTGGCATGGTTAATTTATTACTGGTTTGAGGAACACCATCATTACCTTCTCCATTTTCTTTTTGAAATGGATGGTCAACACCATGAAAATGGATTGAATGCGGAAAGTAATGAGAATTCTCAAGCGTCACAATTATTTTATCGCCCTGTTCAACTCGAATCGAAGGGGAGGGTAAGCGTAATAAAGGGTTGGCTTTTACACTGGCAAAGCTTTCATTAGACATGCCTCGACTTTTTGGGGCAAAAGCCCAAAAACCGGGGTTAATACCTGGGGCAATTTTGTAAGTAGTAACTGGGTCTTTTAAATCAGGTGAGAAGCCATTGAGCTCTATCACCTCTAATCGGATATGGATTTCATCTGGGTCGCCATCTCCATCGAGATCATTTGTTTTTATTAGGGTGTCAGGCGCTAACTGTGTTTGCATCATGGTCGCCATAGATATGTTGTTAGTGCCTTTAACAAAGGCAGCTATATTATATGGATTGTCAGGATTGCAAACAGCTGAAGGTGCGCTTGTAATGTTATCTATCTGGTGCTGCTCACGCCATTTTGGGTTAACTGTTTTTGGACAAAAGGCTTCAACTTTACCTAGTAATGTTTCTTGTGTAGCTGGTGGCTGGTATACAGCATGGGATGCACTGGTTAAAGAAAACAGTAGGGTAATGGAATAGACTATTTTGTATAGATACATGGGCGTAAGTAAGATTCAATGGAGAGGCGCGTTGTTGGATGAGTTGATTTTTTTCGTATAAAGTTGTTTTGGTTCACGTTTTAAAAGGACTGTATTTGATAGTATGATTACTAAGGGTGGACAAAGTTGTTCTCCTTAATAACTGTTTCCCATGATTTTTAGCATATTTTATAATTCATTAAATTACTTTTTAAGTGCTGCCTTAGCTAGTGAAACCAATATCCTTCAGTCTTTTATTTACAGTAAAGTTACGGGCTTAGGTGTTACAAAATAGCTCGAACTTTGACAGATTGAGTCTATTCTAATCGATAGTAATCTTTTGTGAGTTAACATTTTTTTGAAACACAGTTTGTTTAAAGATTATGTAATTGTTTTTGGTGCATATTCACTATACAAAATATATTTATAGAGTATATTGATGTTTAGCTTTGGGTATAAATAAAACATGGGTAGACATGGGGTTTTTATCGTTTTTTTAACAGGAGTTAAATTATGAGCCAAGCTAAAATTCTTGTTGTTGATGATAATCAGGATAATCTTATCGCAACCTCTTTGTTGCTTAATAAGTTAGATGTCGAGGTAATTACTGTGGATAACGGTAATGATGCTTTAGCAGCCGCTCTTAAATACGATTTGGCATTGATTATTATGGATGTACAAATGCCAAACATGGATGGTTATGAGGTCACTCGTATATTAAATGATGATGTTAAAACTCAGCATATCCCGATTATTATCGTGACTGCAGTGTTCAGGGATGAGCAACATTTGATAGAAGGTTATAAATGTGGGGCGGTTGATTACATTGAGAAACCAATTCATGATATTATTTTTAAGTCCAAAGTAAAGGTCTTTGTTCGTTTATGGAAGCAACAAAAAGCACTTGAGAGGGAAGTCTCTTTACGCATTAAAGCCTATGAGGAAATTAATCACCTAGCGACACATGATCCGTTAACAGGCTTAGCAAATCGTATCTTATTTGCTGATCTCATAGATAAAGCGATTGCTAATGCTAAGCGCCATGATTTTAAAGTCGCTGTTTTATTTATTGATTTTGATGGCTTTAAGTTAATTAATGATGAATATGGTCATGAGGCTGGTGATTATGTGCTGAAGATTTGCGCTCAGGAAATCATGAAGACAGTTAGAGAAATGGATACGGTCGCTCGATATGGGGGTGATGAGTACATTGCTTTATTAACAGAACTTCAAGATAGCGAAGAAATTCTGACTTTGGCTGAGAGGATACGAGACTCAATATCTCAACCATTAATCTGGCAGGGTCATCAGCTTAAGATAACTGTTAGCATTGGTATTGCTGTTTATCCTGAGCATGGAGATACCGAGGGGGTATTGATTCATAAAGCAGACCAGGCTATGTATTCAGTAAAGGAAATAGGGAAGGATGCTATTTCTTTTTTTGAGGAACATATTACCTGAGTTATTTAGCGTATTGTATTATAATCGAAGGCGTCTGTGGCACAAAATAACAGAGTGTCACCTTATTTATTTGGCAGTAAAGGGAAGTTGATGGCAACAGTTATTGCTTTTACCAGTGGCAAAGGCGGGGTTGGAAAAACCAATGTCGCTACTAACCTGGGCTTATCTTTAGTCGAAAGAAATTCAAAAGTATGTCTGTTTGATGCAGATACAGGCTTGGCAAATATCAATATATTAATGGGGATTTATCCCCAGTATACTATCGAACATGTTTTAAATGGCCAAAAAAGTATTGATGAAATTATTATTAATCATTCTTCAGGAATTTCTATAGTACCCGCTGCATCAGGCATCAAACAATGTAGTAATTTGAATGAGAAACAAATCACATTATTAACCTCTACACTGGAAAAGCTTGAGAACCAGTTTGATTATTTATTAATAGATACTGCAGCTGGTATTGATAGCAATGTACTTGATTTTGTAGCATCGGCTCAATATAGAGTTGTTGTTATTACCTCCGAGCCTACTTCGTTAACAGACTCATTTGCTTTATTGAAAATGTTAATGATTAGGGGGACAAAAAAATCAATTTTTGTTCTGGTTAATAAGGTTGATGATTATCAGGCCAGTCAGATAGTTTTTAGGCGGTTTCAAAAAGCTGTAAAAAAATACCTGAAAATTAATGTTTATTACTTTGGATATTTGGCAACTGATAGTAGTGTTAATAAAGCAGTTACTGAACAAATCCCCGTTGTGCTTTCATATCCAGATTCTTCAGTTAGTTGTGGCTTTGCGTCATTGGCGGATATAGTTAAGCGACAATTTACAAATGAAAAAAACCTGTCTTTTTTTAGCCGCTATTGGGCAATAAGTGCCCGGGAAACTAAACCAATATTGCTGTCTGAGAATGTTAAAGTCATTAGCGACAAGTTACCAGTAAAGAAAGCCGTTAAAGAGAATAAATTATCAGACATTTATGCACTGTTAAATCAGCAGCAACTTTCCCAGCAGCAATTGAAAGAGTTGCTTGTAACATTAGAGTCTGTATATGAAAAAAAGTATAAACAGACTTTAAGGGATGTTCATAGTACG
>DAOVVZ010000269.1:0-3765 GCA_030636915.1 Methylomarinum sp.
AAAGAATTTATGCAAGCTATTTATAAAGATGTTGAACAAAACGATAGTTTTATCATTCGTTGGCTTCCTGATGGTACGCTTGTTTCTGTTTTTAAAGGAAAACAAGTATCTGCCATTAAAAATGCACTATTTGCCAAAATATTGTGGTCAATCTGGCTCGGTGATCAATCTATAGTTAATAGAGAGGCCTTAATAGATAAATTGCTAACGAGTTCATAGATGGATTTAGATTATAATAAAACGATAAATCATTTAAACCACCCTGTAATAATCAATATTAATTAATGAAAATTGTTAAAAAAGAGATCCATCTAGGACGATTTATTGTTCCTTACCGAATATACGGTGAAGCAAAAGAAACCATTGTCTGCATCAGCGGAGCAAAACAAACAATGGCTGCATGGCGTACATTTGTCAGTCATTTAGTCAATGATTATTCTATTGTCGTTTTTGATTTGCCAGGTCAAGGACGTGCAAAAATTGTTTCTGGAGAGCCAGGCATTACATTTGAAGAACAAATTGAAGTATTAGACTGTATCGTCAAAGAAACCAGCCGTAATAATGGCCAGATTATCCTGGCAGCTGCCTCCTGGGGCACTATCATTGCAGCTGCTTTAGCCGCTCGCAAACCAGGAATGGTTGATAAAATGATTTTAGGTAGTTTTGGCTCCAAACCAAGCAAAGCCATTATTGAAGTCATTAGAGCAGGACAAGGATTATTTGATAACGATAAAACCGATGAAATAGCACCACTAATGATTGATAAGTTTTGTCAACATATTCCTGATTCTCACAAAAAACAAATGATTATGCAGTTTAAAGGTATGAGCAGAGAGGATTTTCTTAGCTTTTATGACCACTGTAAATTTGTTGAGCAATCTACAGATATTGAAGAGTTTATTGATCTAAGTAAAATCACCGCAACAACCCTAGTCTTAAGTGGTGAATATGATGCTATTCTAAATCCCAGTGATGTAAAAGAAGCAGCCGCTAAAATCCCCGATTGTGATTTTAGAATCGTCAAAGGTGCTGGTCATTTTTTACATTGGGAACAGCCTGATATTCTTTACTCTTACAGTGAGTTTCTTGCACAATCTTAAATCAATCAGGTTACCCCATGTCAGATTTGGACTTAGTCAATCTTGATAAGATTTCGTTTATTGAACCCGAAACGTTTAATAAGAACTACTTTACTCCACTTAAACCTGTAGTTATTACTGACATGGCAAAGTCATGGCCGGCAATAAAAAAATGGACACCTGATTTTTTTAGAGCGCAACATGGAGACAAACAAGTCAAAGTTTACGATGGCAACTTTATCGTTCCCGGTAAAAGCTATATGTCTCAAGCAAAAACACTTTCCCTGAGAGAGTATATTGATATTGTGACCACAACATCTCAAGATTTACGCATGTTTCTATACAACATAAAAACAGAGATACCTAAACTGGTTGATGATATTACCTTTCCTTCTTTAGTTGATGGGTTATCAAAAAACTTTGTTTTTATGTTTTTTGGCTGCAAAGACTCAGTGACACAGATGCATTTTGACATTGATATGTCCCATGTTTTTCATACAGCCATCTATGGTAAAAAAACCATTTCCTTATTTCCTTTTGAACAAGGAAAAAATCTACATCGCTACCCATTTACCTGTAGAAGCTATGTAGATATTCATAACCCAGATTTTGAACAATACCCTGGATTAAAACAAGCCAAAGGTTTTCAGACCGTACTTGAACCCGGGGAAACTCTGTTTATACCTAGTGGCTACTGGCATCATGTGGTTTATGATGAGGCAAGTTGTGCTATTTCGCTTCGCTGTACCAGCACGACATGGCAAGGTAAGCTTCAAGGTTTCTACAATCTAATCATCATGTCTACTATTGATCGGTTAATAAATAAAATTGCTCCAAAAAGCTGGTTTAACTGGAAGAAAAAACACGCTTTAAAAAGCCAATATTGTGATACAGCGTAATTTTCCACCAGATAGACATAAAAAAACCGAAAGTCAGCAATGTAACTTTCGGTTTATCTGGACATTTTTAGCCCACTAATAACTATATTTTAACGACAGATCTATCATAAAAGCAGCAGCACCCCCAAAGACATAAAAATCCTCCCGCTGTTTTGCTTTTGATAGATTCATTCACAGGTAAGCTTTTTTCTAGCAGGATAAATCTGGAGTTATTCAAGTGTAAATCCGACTTTAATGGTCACCTGCCAGTGCTCAGCCTTTCCATCATCATATGACCACGGGGTTCGATGACTTCAAACCAGCGCATGTTTTTAATAGTTTGCGAGGCTTTGCCAAGAATTGCACACATAGCCTCCTAAACGGGTTTAAAAGACGTATAAGTTATTATCAGGCTCTTGCACACCTCATACATTAGTCTAAATAACACAGCCGCCAGTATGAAAGTTTTTCCACCTTACAAAGTATGAGTATGAAGACAGTTAACAGTTCCTACATTTATTGACTGAAACCCGATTATGCACCATAGCAACTTTGCTCATCGGCCTACACCGGCCTACACCGGCCTATCGTAAATAAGTCACAAAATCGAGGTAATTCCCTCACATCTTTATCCTGCTGTGGTTTGTATTATAGACCCACGTTTTAAGAAAAACGCATCTCCTAAACAAAACAAAGGTCACATCATGAAAACTTTAACATCAGCAGCCGTCATCACCATCGTATCAGTTATGTCATTTAATGCTATGGCTGAATCAAAAGTCACAAAATCTATAGTCTTGAACAAATCCGTTAACAAAGGCAATGCGACTATTGCACTTGGTAAAAACAATTTAGCAAGCACAGGTTCAGTCAATATTAAAGACTCAAAAGTGAGTAAAAGTATTATTTTGAATAAATCAGTCAACAAAGGTAACGCTACCATTGCACTTGGAAAAAATAACACGGCAACTACCGGTTCAGTAACTATCGAGTAATCCATGATAGTCAGACAGAAACGGATAGGCGACAGGGATGTTTTTTTTATTCATAAAAAGAGGTTTTAGCAATGTCTATATTTAAACAAATAAGTTGTGGCTTTTTTCTGGTCTTTTTGCATATAAATGGACATGCTCAGGGCGTTAAAATGTATTCTGATAAAGCGCCGTCAGCTGAGGAAATGGGGAGTATGTTGTTCTCCAATTCACTGTCTGAAATGCCAGCAACGAAGTCAGGTGGTATAAAGATGCGCTCAATTAGTTTTGGAAAACCTAAAAATTCGCCACAAACGCTGCCTGAGCCAATAGCAGCTAAGCAGCAAAGTTCAGCGATCGGTTTACCCATTAAGTTTGCTTATAATTCTTCTGAGATTCTTGAGGGATCGAAGTCTTTTTTAAACGAAATTGGACGTATGCTAAGTCTGCCTGACTTTTCTTCTGAAAGGCTGGTGATTGAAGGTCATACTGATGCAGCTGGATCAGAACAATATAATCGCTATTTATCTGAAAGAAGGGCTCAATCAGTAAAAAATTACTTAAGAAATCATTTTAATATCGCTGCCAATAGGTTATTTGTTACCGGAATGGGAGAGAGTCAGTCATTACCAGGTGTTGATCCATTCGCGGCTGTTAATAGAAGGGTTCAATTTCGTAAAGCAATTCACGAGCCATAGTCCACTGTTTAAGCTGCAGAGCGCCTGTATGAGAAAGCGGTTTGGATAGAAAAATCTAACCTGACAGATACCTTGAAAAATGGGTAACAGTCAAATAAAGTCGGAGTCATTACATATGTACTGACTCCAATTTTAACTG
>DAOVVZ010000210.1:0-4272 GCA_030636915.1 Methylomarinum sp.
AAAAGCTTTTTAAAAAAGTTATTCGGTGGATAAAAAATTACACTTAACTTTTTTTACAATTCTAGGGATTGACACCACCAGTGCATGGTGAATCATTATACATCATCGACTACGAACAAAACCCTGCAACGTTACGGTTCATACAAATGACTTTACCGGAGCGCTCTTCGGGAAATTATTTTAGCCGCTTATTTACTAACTGCCACACAACGATGATTGTCAAACTTCCCTTTTCCTACAGCGAACTATCAATGCAGCCGGGTTCAATAAAGAAGATTTACCACACACTTAGTTCTATTGCATTTCTATGATTTTAAGGACTGTGTATTGGCTAAAAAAGATACCTAATCAGGAAGTTATTACAAAAAAAGACACTAAAGATAAACATTTTTATCGAAAAAAATTTTATGCGTTAGATAATAAATAATGGTCTATAATGATTACAGAGCCAATGAAACCAAAGCAAAGTATAGATGTTGCTTGTAGTTTACAAATCTAAATTATATAGAAGACATTATGAATCTTAAAAGCCGAATTAAAAGTTTCTCTGCTAATAGTGATACTGACGATAAACATAAAGATCTTCTTCATCAGAATAAATCGTCAAATAGCCAATTAGATGATTCTACAATCAAGCCATTGGAATTTAATATTCTTTCCAGTAAAGAACTGGGATTTAAAGATCAAATCCATGATAAGTTGCTAGATATACTGGATCTGTCTTTAATCGTAAAGATGGAGAATACAGAAGCCAGCAAACAAATCAGTGCAATTTCCCGGCGATTAATTGATGATGATAACCTTCCTGTTAATGCTAAAAACCGTCAACTGATTGTCAATGAAGTAATAAATGATATTCTTGGACTAGGTCCTCTGGAACATTTACTATATGAACCCAGCATTGCCGATATTTTAGTTAATGGCCCCCATTCTATTTACATCGAACGTTTTGGTAAACTTGAAAAAACACCGATTACCTTTAAAGACGACGAACACTTGTTAAAAATAATTGATCGCATTGTTACCAGTGTAGGACGTCGTATTGATGAGTCGTCACCTTTAGTTGATGCTCGATTAAAAGATGGTTCCCGTGTTAATGCCATTATCCCTCCTTTAGCTCTTGATGGGCCATCCTTGTCTATTCGCCGTTTTACTCAGGACAAGATGAAACTGGAAGATTTAATTGAGGTTGGTAGTTTAATCCCTGCTATGGCCGAAGTATTTTCCAATATGATTCTTGCCCGTCTTAATATACTCATATCAGGCGGTACCGGTTCTGGTAAAACCACCATGCTAAACGCCTTGTCTAACCATATTCCTGAAAGTGAACGTATTGTTACCATTGAAGACTCAGCAGAATTACAGTTACAACAAGAACATATTGTTCGTTTAGAAACCAGACCAGCAAATATTGAAGGTAAAGGTGAGGTCACGCAGCGTGATTTAGTAAAAAATGCCTTAAGAATGCGTCCTGATCGTATTGTTATTGGTGAAGTTCGAGGGCAGGAAGCATTCGACATGCTGCAGGCTATGAATACGGGCCACGATGGTTCTTTAACCACCATACATGCGAATACCCCTAGAGATTCATTATCAAGAGTAGAAAACATGGTGACGATGGCAGGGTTTGAACTTCCTGTTAAAACCATTCGTACCCAGATTGCTTCAGCAATAGATGTTGTTATTCAGCTAGAACGTCTGGAAGATGGTACTCGCCGTGTAACCAGTGTGTCTGAGATTAGCAGCATGGAGGGTGATGTTATTACCATGTCAGAAATCTTTAAATTTGAACGTAAAGGCCTTGATGATAAGGGCAATGTGGTAGGTCAACATGTGTCAACAGGCATTGTTCCTCGTTTTCATGAACGCATGATTCATCGTGGCTTAAAAACAGATATTAATGTTTATATGGATCAAACTTTTCAACCTTTATAGAGATCAACGATGGATCAATATACGCTAATTTTATTTTTACTAGCCGTAGCCGGTTCTGTTTTTGTACTGTCCCAAATTATTATGGTCCCTACTTTTGGTACCAAATCAAAAGAGAGCAGACAGCTAAAAAAAAGGCTCCGCCAAGTTACTGAAGCGGGTTATTCACAAGAGCTTTCTCTGGTTCGACAGAAATATTTGCGAGAATTATCTTCCTTTGAACGTTGGCTAGAGACTTTGCCTGGCGCTCGGGCCATGGAGGAGTTATTAGAGCAGTCAGGTAAATCATACCCCGCCTATCAAGTTTTCTTCATCATGATTGCCCTTGCCTGTCTAGCTGGTTTTGTAACCTGGTACTTTGTTGCAAATTTCTATTTTGTTCTGGGCGCTTTTTTATTCGCTGGTTATTTACCTATTTTAAAAATAAAAGATGACCGTAAAAAAAGAATGGATCTGTTTGAAGAACAACTACCTGAAGCATTGGACATGATGACACGTGCTTTACGTGCTGGTTACCCCTTTAATGAGGCAATGCATTACATTGCTGAAGAAATGGAAGACCCAATTGCCAAAGAATTTGGCATCACTTTTGAAGAAATTAATTATGGTAGAGATATTCGCCAGGCTTTCAATTATTTATTACAGCGAATTCCTAGTACTAATTTAATTGCGGCTACAACAGCAATTTTAATTCAGCGTGAAACTGGGGGCAACCTGGCTGAATTATTAGATAAAATTAGCGATATTTTACGTAAACGTTTTCGTTTTGCTCGTAAGGTTAAAACTATAACCGCTGAAGCACGAATGGGTGCATGGGTCTTATCCTTATTACCTTTTGCTGTTTTTCTGATGTTAGCTTTAAGATCACCAAAATATATTGCACCTTTATTTACTACCGACATGGGTAATACACTTCTTGGTGTAGGGCTTTTACTTCAGGTTGCTGGTGCATTCTGGGTTCGTAAACAAATTGATTTTGATATATAAAAATATGTTATGGAATTTATTAGTCAGTTTTTTTTAAATATTACGGGTGATATAGTAATTGGCAAATGGCTGGTCATTTCTATGGCTTCTTTCGCTGTTTTTGCTCTTGTTGTCGCACTCTATTTTTTATTTGCAGGTGTTTTTGATCCGGTTAAAGTACGCTTACACGGCATTGCTAATACTAAACAAACTCAATCGGCTTATATTAAAGATTCACTGAGTAGCCTTGGTAGCTATTTCGTAATTAAAGAAGAGGAAAAACTATCCTATGATCGTGAGAGATTGTTACATGCGGGCTATCATGATAAAAATAGCCTGGCTCACTTTTATGGTATCAAGATCATTTTAACCTTGGGACTTCCCATTATTGCTTTTTTAATCTGTTTACTTTTTTTCCCAGGTTTGACTCCAAAAATATTACTGTTTACAATTGCTGCAGCACTAATGATTGGCTTTATTGGCCCAAGCTTTGTGCTTGATAAACAGGTTGAAAAAAGAAAACGTATCATCAGAAATTCTTTTCCTGATGCTGTTGATCAATTAATTGTTTGTACAGAAGCTGGTCTAGGGCTTGATGCTGGCTTGCAGCGGGTTGCTCGTGACACGGCTTTAAGTAATGATATTATGGGCTATGAACTTGGGCTGGTAAATGCAGAATTACGAGCTGGCGTTGATAGGGAAAAAGCATTAAAACATCTGGTAACACGTACCGGTGTTGAAGAAATTAGGGGACTGGTTTCTGCTCTTTCCCAAAGTATGCGTTTTGGTACTAGTATTGGTGCTACACTACGTATTTTTGCTGAAGATCTGAGGGATAAACGCATGCAAAGTGCAGAAGAACAAGCAGCAAAACTTGCCGTCAAAATGCTTTTCCCTCTTGCATTTTGTTTTTTCCCTGGGATTTTTATTGTTATCCTTGGGCCTGCCGTTATTTCGATTTATGCTGCGTTTGCCTGATGATGGTAAATCAAATATCCCCTATTTATTTAACATCAACTTAAAAGTGCAAATGGATTACGACAAAATCAGATTAGGTAAATGTAAAAATCAAGTCAAAATTCGGATATTATAAATTCTCGCTCCTTATATAGAGTTATGCATAGCACCAAAGATGGTATTTAGTTCAATTCCATGGAAGGAATTGGTAAAGTCGGAACATGAACCGAGAGTAATGCTAGAGCAATTACTGAACAGAGCATAATCTTAATATTTCTACCTTACATATCATGACTCACAAAATAATTCTTTTTTATTCTTTACTTGTTTTTACACTGGTCAGCTGTACACCAGTAAATAAGAAAAATACTCTATCTGAAACTGACAATCAAAATTCACTTGATATTTTACTGACCC
>DAOVVZ010000120.1:0-5428 GCA_030636915.1 Methylomarinum sp.
AACTTATTTTAATAAAGAGATTACCTTTATTGGCGGGTTCTAAATCAATCTGATAGCCTTTATCCTCAATAGTTTTGTATATGTCTTGGAGCTGTATCTGCTTAGGGTCAAAACTTATGGAGCACTTGGATGTTGAGTAATCAGCCTTTACTTCAAAAATCCCATCCAGTTCTGAAACTGCTTCTTCGATTACAGCTTCACAACCACCACAGTGCATTCCTTTAATATCGATTTGTTTATGAGTAGGCATAGTTCTTCTTGTTTAAGTGTCTGCTTAGGAGCGAAGTATTTAATAATACCCGGCATCAAATTCGGATGTTATTGAACCCTCGCTCCTTAGTTTTTTATTAAATGAGGCTAGTTAGGTAGCCTTCACTACTCTTTATTTCACTAAAAAGTCACGCATCATCCCCATATCTTCATGCTCTAAATTATGACAGTGATACATAAACAAACCGGTAAAATCATTAAAAGGTTTTAACAAGGTTACCTTTTCACCAGGCATCACTAAAACGGTATCTTTCCAGCCCATATCCAGCAAACCTTCAGAAACCGAATTATGCGCTGATTGAGAGCGACTGCTTACCTCACGCTTAATGACTTGAAACTGTTCACCATGCAAATGCATAGGATGAGGCATTGCCATCCCCATCATCCTTCTCCCATGATAACCATTATCAAATTCAATCAATTGCAAGCTATTAACGGGAATAATTTCATCCGGTCTAATATCGTTCATCGCATAAGAGCGGCCATTGAGTAATGCAGACATATGCCTCATGGATAAAGTAATACGACGTGGTGAACGCGCATTATCGGCATCAGTTAAGCGTAAGGGGGTAATGGTGCTTAAACGTTTAGGTAGGGTATCTTTGCGAGATGACTTTTTAGTTACCTTAAATTTAACAACTGGGTAATTTCCACCGGAAGGTAAACTTCCTCCTCCCATACCTCCCATCATGCCACGTCTTCGACCGCCCATACCCCCACCCATCATGCCCATACCGCGTCCCATGCCGCCCATCATGCCCATTCCACCGGTAGAAAATTCGGTACTACGTATGGTTAATTCAGTGCCAATTTTTTTATCACTAAAATCAACCCAGATTTCTCGGCGTTCTGCGGGTGCAAGCATCAGATAAGGAACCGTTTCAGCGCGCTCTAACAATCCTCCATCAGTGGCAATCACTTTAATCGGTGTACCATCATCCCAAGCCAATTTATAAATGCGTGAATTAGATCCATTTAACAGCCGTAAGCGATAAGCGCAGCTTGCAACAGGCAAAACAAAATCCGGCTGACCATTAATCATTATTTGGTCACCCAAAAAACCCTGCATACGCTGATGCATATTGGTTCTGTATTGCAATTGGTTGTTGCTATCAAAATTGCGATCTTGAATGACTAATGGCACATCAAACTCACCACTCGGTAATTTTAGTGCTTGCTCATCATCATCACTGACAATAAATAATCCAGCAAGCCCTGAATAGACGTGCTTTGCAGTTAAGTTATGTGTATGAGCATGATACCAATAAGTCCCAGCCCGATTAAGTATCTCAAATTCATAAACAAAGGTTTCCCCATGACCAATTGCATACATGGGATTACCATCCATTTTTGCTGGTACATGTAAACCATGCCAATGTAATATGGTAGAAGCGGCTAAGTTATTTTTAAGATAAATCCGAACTTTCTGCCCTTTATGCAGGCGAATCGTTGGTGCAAGATAGCTTTCTTCGTTGGTAATAGTACTTGCAGGGCCTTTTAAAACATCCCCTATCACTTTCCAAACCTGTGTTTTTTGTCCTTTAAAAATGGGTACTTGTATAGCCTCTTCAGTTAGGCTAATTTCTACATCAGGATTAAAATCAACAGAAGCATGGCTGGATACACGCATATACTTGGCATTTAATAGCCCTGGAAATGTAGCGAGTGCAGCCGTACTAACCCCTGCAAGTTTTAATATATTACGACGCTGAAGATTAACGTTATTTTTCATAATAAACTCCTAGTAGTTCGACAATCTTGGTTTGATGAGTAAAAGCTTACGCTCTGCTGCTCATTGCATCATGATCGTTAAGTTAAGGTTCTACCCTTCGAGACCTTGGTTCTGCATTTACTTTATATATTCACCAAATTAAAGTTGATGGAGTATAGGTCGATGAATAAATATTACTTATTTATAATATACTTATTGTGTATTGTAAAGCGACTCTAAAAAATATTACATGCAAGTTTGAAGTATATATTGTCTCTCAGCTTTATCTACTATATATGTGATTATAGTGAGTTGAATTAAAAGTATGCTACAGAATTTATTTAGCTTGGTTGTTTTTTGTGCAAATCATCCACAACCAGATAAAGCGAAGGAATCAGTATTAGTGTAATCAGGGTGGCGAAGACTATGCCAAAACCGATTGAGATTGCCATAGGTATTAGGATCTTAGCTTGACGTGAGGTTTCTAATATCATCGGCATCAGGCCGAAAAAAGTGGTCATTGTGGTGAGTATGATGGGTCTAAAGCGTTGAATGCTGGCCATTTTAATGATGTTGGCGGCAGTTTTATCGGGGTATTCGTGGCGTAACAGGTTTGCATGGTTAATCAGAACCAGCGAGTCATTAACCACAATGCCTGAAAGCGCAACGATGCCTAGTAGGCTAAGAATGCTTAAATCATAGCCCATTAATAAATGGCCAAATATAGCACCAATAATTCCAAAGGGAATACTGACAATAACAATTAGTGGAAGGCTGTAGCTTTGAAAGGGGATAGCCAACATGGCATAGATAGCCAGTATTGCGAATACAAAACTGAGCTTTAGGCTGCCCACACTTTCCGACATGTCTGCTTGCCGGCCTTGAAAGCTGTATTGCAAGCCAGGGTATTGCTTGGTCATTTGTGCCAGTTCAGTGGCTTCCAGATCGTTAATTATTTCACCGGCTTTGCTTCGTGGGGTAACATCGGCTTTTACCTGTACATTTCGGCGACCATTGCGTCGGTTAATCTCTGTGTAAGCGCGTCCTTTTTTGATCTTTACAATCTCCTTAACAGGAATTTCGGTATGATCATCTGTCCATAGTAAAAAATCATTCATGGCGGTGGCGGAAGAACGTTCAGACTTGGGTAATCTGACCATTATTTTAATTTCATTACGTCCACGTTGTTGACGTAATACTTCGGCACCATAAAAGGCATCACGAACCTGCCGTCCTACGGATAATTCACTTAGCCCCAGGCTTTTGCCTTCTGCTAATAAGCTAAAATCATACTGCTGTTTGCCTGGGCTGAAGCCATCATCAACATCTTTAACCATGGGATAAGTGCGCAGGGCATTGGCTAATTGTTCGCTGGCTTTTTCCAGTACGCCCAGATCACGGTGATTCAATTCAACAGTAATGGCTGAACCTGAGCCCGGCCCCCCAGCATCCGATTCAAATATTAAGGTGTCAATACCGGTTATATCCCCCGTTAATGCCCGCCATTTTTGGGTGAACTGTTCGGTACTCATGATTTTGTTGCGAATCTTTGGATCGGTCAAATAGGTACTGATGATCGCTTTATGGCTTCCTGTTATGCCGATGTCTGCAAAAATGCCTTTAACCAACTGCTTTGCTTGACCGCTGTCTTCGGCAACTTGAGTGGCTGTTTTTACCAATTGTTGAACCACTCTTTTAGTTTTTTCTATGGATGTGCCGTAGGGTAAGCTGACGGTCACTCTGGCATAATCAGACTCTGTTTTGGGAAACATAGACATGCCCATGCGACCACTACTTGCATAAGACAGAGTGACAAGTAGTAAAGAAAAAGCGGCAATAACAGTTAAATAACGGTGATTAAGTATCCTATCCAAAAAATTACCATACTTATGATTAACCCAGAATCTAAACGCATGACTGAAAACCTGTTGTTTTTGGTGTATCCATGCTTGTATTCCCTGCTTTTTCAAAGGACCGAGATGACCGAGATGATTAGGTAAAATAAACAAACTTTCTATCAATGAAATTAAAAATACTGTAATTACCACGGTCGGAATCATAAAGAATATTTTACCCATCACGCCAGGCATAAAAAACAAAGGCATAAAGGTCGCAATATTAGTCAAAATACTAAAGGTTACAGGCACTGCCATATCTTGTGCACCTTTTATGGCTGCAACCATAGGCGGCATGCCATCTTGTCGATAATGATAGATATTTTCGCCAATAATAATGGCATCATCGACCACAATCCCCAGTGCAATAATAAAAGCAAACAGGGAGATCATGTTCAGCGTCACACCTAATGATGGCAATATTAGAAATGAACCTAGAAAAGCAATAGGTATTCCCATCATCACCCAAAATGCCAATCGCAACTCCAGAAACAGGGATAGGGTGATAAAGACCAGAACCAGTCCCATTGCGCTGTTTCGCAGCAACAAATCCATCCGTTGCTCGTACATTTTTGAGCTGTCGCGTAAAATTTCTGCCTTTATGCCTTTGGGTAGTTCGGGGTTAATTTGCTGAACATAGCCTTGAACCGTTTCAGAAATTTGTATCGGTGTTTGGTCGCCTACACTGTATACCTGTACCAAAACGGCCGGTTTACCGTTATAGGTTGAGGAGTAGTCGTTGTCTTCGTAGCCATCAGTGATATTAGCTATTTGTGACAGTAAAACCTGGGTGCCATCGGCTGTGGAAATAATGGGGATGCTGGCAAACTCTTGGCCGTAATCCTTGCGTGTTTTCATTCGAATCAGTATTTCACCCGACTCTGTCTTGATGCTGCCGCCTGGTAACTCAATACTGGCTTTGCCAATACGTTGAGCAATATCTGCAATGGTTAGCTGATAGCGGCGTAGATTTTCCTGGCTGACTTCGATGCTTATTTCAAGCGGTCTAATACCTGTTAGTTCGACTTGTGTAATTTCGGGGTCTTGCAGTAAACGATCACGAAACTGTTCTGAGAGTTCATGCAATATACTTTCACTGGTATCACCGTAAAGTGCAAGCGTCAGACCTCTTTTTCGTAAGGTGAGTACTGTAACTTGAGGTTCTTCGGCATCTTCAGGGAAAGTGGTGATACGATCAACTTGTTGCTGCAAATCTTGTGCGAGTATTTGGGTATCCACGCCGTTCATTGCATCTACAGTAATCGTCGCCATATTCTCCTGGGCCGATGAGCGAATTTCATCAATTCCATCAACGCCGCTGATAGCATCTTCAATGGCCAGAATAATACCTGTTTCAATTTCTTCTGGGCTGGCACCGGGATAGGCTACAGTGATTCTGACGGCATCAACTTGAAATTGTGGAAACACTTCTTGCTTAATGTTTTGTATAAATAAATAACCACCGAAAATACAGGCAATCATAATTAAATTGGCTGTCACCGCATTATTAGCCATCCAGTCAACAGGACCTTTAACTGAAAAAGAATGAGAG
>DAOVVZ010000184.1:0-4556 GCA_030636915.1 Methylomarinum sp.
GTTTATCCTGAGGGAGTGATTTGTTTAGATAGTCAGCTGCACCATGACGCAGGGATATTAATGCAGAATCAATCTCCACATGTTGTGACAACATTAAACAGCGTATTTTTGAATTTTGTTTGATGAGCTGATCAAGTACATCAATACCATTTTGCTGATTAAGTTTTAGATCAATCAGGGCTAATTGAGGGTTAAACTCAGAGGCGATAAGAATTGCTTCAGCGGTATTATCCGTAATTTTTACAGAATAATTCTGCGTGGATAGAAAAGAAGCCTGGTCTTTGGCTGACTTTTTATCCTCAGCAACAATTAACAGTCGCAGTGCAGCTTTTTTATTAAAATTATTCATTTAAATCGTCAGTCTGTTAAGCAATGTGCGGGCAAGAGCCCCGTTTAATTGCTAGGGGTTATGTCTAATTATTAGTAGATCGTTAGCATAATTTCAATGGCTATATAATTAATTTCTTATATTATAATGCTGCTGTTTTTTTTCGACAACCTCTAATCATTTCGCCCCGTTTTCTATGTTGATTATTACTAATCATGATTAAGGAGAGATAATTCACTTTTTCACCGCGTAAACTGGATATGTCGTGAATAATACGCTCTTCTGGAGAGCCTGCTTTTTCAATGAAACAACTGTTGGCTAATAAGGATTTATCTTCCAGTAGGCTGATAATGTCATCTAATATAGGTTTAACTTTTAATAGTATCAGCGTATCAAAATCATTGAGTAGCGATTCAATCATTTCTATACCATAACCTGCTGGAATAATGGCTACGGTATCATCGGTATCCGCTAAAGGCACTTCGGCACGGGCCGCCGCAGCATTAAATGAAGTAACTCCTGGGATAGTTTCTATCTCAGTGTTTTCATCTAAACCTTTAACTGTTTTAGCTAAATGTTGAAAGGTAGAGAAGGTTGAGGCATCCCCCTCGACTAAAAAAACCACATCTTGTCCTTGCTGTAGAATTTCCAGTACTGTTTGAGCTGCTTGTAGCCAGTATTTAGCTAAAATTTCCTTATCATGTGACATAGGGAAAACTAAAGCGGTACTGTTTTCGGGTTCTTCAAGCCCTGCATTTAAGGCAATTTGTAATGCATAACTGGGGGTGTTCTTTTTCTTGATAGGATATGTCCAATGCGCATCAGACTGTAATAACTGCCATGCACGACGTGTCATTAAATCAGGGTCGCCAGGACCTAAAGAGAGCCCATAAAGTTTTCCGATCATAATGTTTGATTCCTTTGTGCTGAAATAATCCATACTGGATTTTCGGCTTGCATTCTATGCATATGTAAAATAGGTTGGCTGCGTGATGCTTGTAGTTGAGTCATATCCCACTGAGCTTCCAGAGTTTTTAATGTATCTATCGCGGTAGTTAAATTTTCGATAGTGACAAAATTCATCACTAACCAGCCATCAGCTGTTAAGCGTTGTAGACACAGTTTAATTAAATCAGCTAATTCACCACCTGTTCCTCCCATAAATACAGCATTAGGGGCAGGCCAGTCTTCCAGGCCTGTAGGTGCTTTATTGTTGATTAAGTGATAATTATTAATGTCTAACTGTTTTGCGTTATCCGAGGCTATTTCGAAATCAGCGATATTTTTTTCTATGGCATAGACATACCCGCGTGTTGTTAAGCGGGCGGCTTCTAAGCCAACTGAGCCGGAGCCTGCGCCAATATCCCAAACAATACTGTCAGGTTTTAATTGCATACGGGCTAAAGAAACGGCTCGCACTTCACGTTTGGTAATCAAGCCTTTATCAGGTTTACGTTGTTTAAAATCACTGTCTTGTAAACCAAACAAGATGTTTGGCTCCCTGGCTGTTTTCCGTTGCAGGATGACAATGTCATTGCCGTTAAAGCTTTGTTCTGCAATTGCTTCAACAGTTTCGCCATGCACTATCTTTTCATCTGTCGCTAACAGGTTTTCTGCTACCGTGATGTTAAATTGATCGGCAATGGTTTCTTGCAGCATCATGCGTGCGATACGATCTGGCGTATTTTCGGGGCCAGTTAAGATAGCCAATTTATCTGAATTAAAGATATCTTGTAACAGGGGATATAAACCGTGTTCAGGGCCTGCTGCTTTATGCCATTCGCCTGTGTCTTTAGTATGAATCGATGCAATTTTTGCATCTTGCCAAGATAGGCCAATTTGAGCAAAGGCTAATTGTATCGACGATACATTGGGGATGATTTGTAATGCATTATGAGACAGTCTTTTGTATAAATAACTGGCAATACCATGACATAGCGGATCACCAGTTGCTAAAACAATCACTTGCTGTTGTTGAGCTAAGGCATGGTTAATCCAGACGGGTACATCTTTTAAATGACCCGTTAAATCTTTTTGTTCTGCCTGGGAAATTTGTTGCTCAAATAATTTTAAGGTACGGCTGGCCGCGATAACTAAATCAGCAGATTGAATGGCTGCCAATGCATCGGGGCTTAGTCCCTGTGTACCGTTATCCAGTACGCCTATAATTTTACAGCGCATTAATGTTCCTCATAATGTGATAGCTTGCCACCTTCAAAATCACAAATTAAAATTTTATAGCTAAATCTATCGGGGTAGCGTGACTTGAGCGTGTTAACCACACGTTTAGATAGTTCTTGATAGAAAGCGGTAGCTAACCCTAGTTCTTCCATGCATTCACCGGCATAACGTGCCGTTTCCCCTTTGCTAATAGCATCACAAATACTTTGTTCTGCACCGACTGTTTTAGCAATATCTGCTAATAACTGTGTATTGACAGGGTTTCTGCGGGCGTGAGTAATAATTTCACCTTGGGCAATTTTAGTCAGTTTACCAACCATGCCACCAATAATAATTTGTTTAATACCATTTTCTTCTGCGGCATCTAAAGCCGGGCCTAAAAAGTCACCCATTTGTACAAAACAAGCAGCTTGCAATTGAGGTAGTTCTCGTAAAGTAAACTTTTCTGTACGCCCACCGGTGGTTAATACCACGGTATCAAGCTCTTGTTTTGCAGCCACTTCAATGCCTTGTACCACGCTGGCGCGAAATGCAGCGGTAGAGTAGGGGTGAACAATACCTGTAGTACCTAAAATAGAAATACCGCCGAGAATACCAAGGCGGTCATTTAAGGTTTTTTTAGCCATTTTCTCACCGTCAGGTACAGAAATGGTAACGCGTAAGCCTTGGGTTTTTAATAACTCGCCAGCTACTTCAAGTACATTCTCTTTAATGTTTTTCCGTGGCACAGGGTTAATAGCTGGACCATTCACTTCAAGCCCTAAGCCTCGCATGGTGATTGTTCCCACACCTTCTCCACCGGCTAAGATGATTTGTTCGGCTTGCTCGGGTAATACTTTAATATCAATGGTTAAATGGGCTTTATTAGTGCAATCAGGGTCATCCCCCGCATCTTTAATCACCACTGCGTGGGCGTGGTTTGAGTCGCAATAGCCTTCAGTTACCGCAAAGGTAACCCGTTGCCCGTTGGGTAATAGTGATTCAATCTGCTCAGGAACCTGTCCGGTGACTAAACCTGTCACAGCGGCTCTTGCAGCCGCAGCACTACAAGCACCTGTGCTAAATCCTTTGCGTGTACCTTTGGGTTTTTTAGCTTGCATAATGCCTTATTTATTTTGTGCTTCAGCCAGCGCTAATAGGGCATGGATTGCTGCAACAACTAATGTAGAACCGCCTTTACGACCATGAGTAATAATCCACGGTACGTTAGTTAAAGTCTCAAGTTCTGCTTTAGACTCAGCGGCAGAAACAAAGCCTACAGGCATTCCGACAATTAATGCAGGTTTAAGATTGTCTTCTTTAATTAAACGAATTACTTCTAATAATGCGGTAGGGGCATTTCCCACTGCCACAATACTACCTTCTAAAAGTCCCGCTTTATGGGCTTTACGCATAGCTTGTATGGCGCGTGTGGTATTTTCTGCTTTCGCTAGACTGATGACATCTTCATCAGAAATAAAGTGATGCGTACTTACACCAAAATGGCTTAGACGAGGCTTGGATAAACCTACGCAGATCATCTCAACATCAGCAACAATCGCAGCACCTTCTAAAATGGCTGTTAATCCTGCTTCAACAGCATGGTCATGAAAACGGCTTAAGCCATTAAACTCAAAATCAGCCGTGGCATGAATCATACGGCGGACGATTTGCCATTGAGCATCGGTGTAATTGTGATTGCCGGTTTCATTATCAACAATGGCAAAGGAATCATGTTCAATTTTTTGACCGGCTTGGGTCAATTGTTCGGTAACAGTGTTTTGGCTCATAATGGGTTTGGTGTGTGCTGGAGTGTATTAGGAGAAAGCGCCCATGTTATTAGTTAAACTAGTGATATAGGGTACGCTTCGTTCCTCAGCATATCCTGTGACACTATTAACTTACATGGCTATTAACTTATTGCAGGTTAAGTAATGGTAGTATTCTCTAAAGCCCTCTCCGAAGGGAGAGGGTTGGGTGAGGGGGAAATTAAACTTTCTTTTACCCTTTAAAATATAAGATAAAACAGCGGTTTATTAAAGATCTCCTCACCCAACCCTCTCGGCAA
>DAOVVZ010000032.1:0-8197 GCA_030636915.1 Methylomarinum sp.
TAAGTTAACGTTACCAATACATTCGAAAGAATAATCAACGCCACCATCAGTTAAATCAACGATAACATCTTGAATGGGCGCGTCGTATTTCATTGGGTTGATGAAATCAGTAGCACCTAACATTTTAGCCATTTCAAATTTATCATCGTTAATATCAATTACAATGATACGACCGGCTTTTGCCATAACTGCACCTTGCACGCAAGACAGACCAATACCGCCCAGCCCAAAAATAGCAACCGTTGCACCTGGTTCTACTTTAGCTGTATTTAATACCGCATCAATACCTGTGGTAACGCCACAACCTAAAAGACATACTTTATCTAATGGCGCTGCTTTATTGATTTTAGCTAGGGCAATTTCTGGAACCACGGTATATTCAGAAAATGTAGATGTTCCCATGTAATGAAAAATAGGCTTTCCATTTTTAGAAAATCGAGTGGTTCCATCAGGCATAAGGCCTTTGCCTTGAGTCGCTCTAATAGCCTGACATAAATTGGTTTTACCAGAAAGACAGAATTTACACTTGCCACACTCAGGTGTGTAAAGTGGAATAACGTGATCTCCAACCTTTAAAGTTGTCACGCCTGCGCCAACTTCTTCAACAATACCGCCGCCTTCATGGCCAAGAACAGTAGGGAAAATACCTTCAGGATCATCACCAGAAAGCGTGAACATGTCGGTATGGCATACGCCTGTCGCAACCATTCTGATTAAAACCTCTCCTTGTTGAGGTCCTTGTAAATCAATTTCTTCTATTACAAGGGGAGAGTTCGCTTCCCATGCAACTGCTGCGCGAGTTTTCATAAATTATCCTGTTTTTTGTTCGATCGATTCGAAAATAAATCGATGCTTTTTGACTTTAATGCTATTAAGTTAAGCTGATAACATATGATGCGCTTCGTTTCTCAGCACATCCTATATCACTTGCTTAACTTAATGACATTCGGCCAGACCATATTGAATGGTAAGGATTTTAACGGTTATATGTCATCAATTGCAACGCTTTAGCCTAATAAAGACGATATAAGAAACCTATAGCGCTATCCGAGAAAATAAAACCTGTTTTTAAGATAAGAAAATTGAAACAGGGTGTGCTAACGACTGGAAATGCATCAACTACAAATTTTCTGATGCTGAGTTTTGAAGGGGTGAGATTGAATGATCTGATTACTGCATATAATCTCCCTTCAACTCTTTAATCAAGAAATAATGTCAAAATAATCAGCTTGTCTGGTTGTTTTTTTAGTTATGAAATTTAGGAGAAACCTATGTATTAATTTCCCATTTAGAATTTAATGGCGGAAGTTGTTATTTATTTAATAATTTCTCGTACTCAGCATGATTTCCAATCCAAACCCAGATATACCCCTCATTGTCATCCATAGCAAGTGCTCGGTAATTTTTTCCAACTCTGGCTGACCAAAGTTTTCCTATTTTCTTAAAATGTAGTGATGGATGTTTTGGATCCTTCTTTAACAAAGCATAGTTTTTCTTTGCTAACTTTTGAGTTGATTGAGGTAATTGATTAAAACATGACCAGAATCGAATCGTAGCTTTATGCACTATATATCCTTAAGTTGTCCATTTTTCTTCGCTTCCATTGCTTCTTCAAGAAGAAAATCAAGATTTCCAGATTGAGAATCTTTTAGAAGTTCTTGATCCCATGCATTCCAATCTCGTTCAGAAAACCACTGAACTAGCTTCATGTATTCTTGCTGAGGAAGTGTTTCAATTTCCATCTGTATTTCGTTGGCTGTTCTCATTTGTAATTCCTTAAATTCATGATGCCGTAAACATCAAAATCATTTGTTTATAGATTATACATAATAATGCATGGATTGCACAAAGCACTTTAGCTTGACAAAACTACAAATACGCATAGAATATTCCCTGTTATTAATTTTCCTACTCTTAATTGTGATGATCGATAAACCAAAAAATTACAACCTAGATTTAACTGACGAACGAATAATACTTCTTGCGGAATTCTTTGCATTAGTAAGAGGTGAAGTTATCGATCGACATGACGAAGAAACCCTTGGAGATACGCGATTAGGATTGGGTATGAGAGCCTATGAATGTTGTAGATCTCGTTTAATTTCTCAAAGTGAAACAGGAGTGTGGCCTTGGCTCTCTATCTTGACTCCTGAAAAGAGATTCACTTTTTGTATCGGAAATATCCCCGTTCGATTTGTAAGGAATAGCCCAGAATCATTACCAAATAAAAAATTAATTCGTTCAGATGAAGCCGTAGAGCAACTTGATCTATTTTCTGATGATTTACCTCAATCACCAATTCATTGGTTTCTTGTAATTGATACCTATTATTTGAATGCTGCTGACTCAATTTATTTCATAGGCTATAGCGATGCCAATGAAATAATTTGTAAATGGGAAGTTCCACTACAAGATACTGTAACTTTAATGTCTGATGTTAATTCTACGTTACCACAAGCAGTTGAAGTAAAAGAAGCTCCATTAGGAATACGTAAAAAAGTTACTATTAAAAAACCAGAAAATGAATAATCTTATTTTTTATGGTGATAAGCTTCGTCTCGCCCGTTTTTTAAAAGGATATACGCAGCAACAATTAGGCGATGCAATAACAGCCTCAAGACAGTTTGTTCATCAGATGGAAAGTGGTTTAAAGCAGCCAGCCGAAGATGTATTAAATGTATTGTGTGAAGTCCTTGGTGTTAGGAGAAACTTCTTTTATTCACCACTTGTAAATGATGTTAAATCTGAACAGTGTCATTTTAGAAAGAGAAAGACAACGCCGATTAATTTATCTAACAGAGTATTAGCATATGGAACTATATTTGAGAAATTAATTGATTTTATTCATGAATACATCGAATTACCGACTATTAATTTTCCAAATATTTCTCATAATGCTGAGCAATATTCTAGTAATGAAATTGAGCTGGCTGTAGAAGCTTGTAGAAAGGAATGGCAACTTGGTATTGATACACCTATTTCAAATGTTACAAGAGTTCTTGAAAATGTAGGTGTTGTTATTACAGAGTTTCAAGGTGTTTCTGAAAAAGTTGATGCTTTGTCATTTAATCGTAAATATCCAATATTAATCAGGAATGGGGAGAAAGGAAGCTCTTGTAGAATTCGTTTTGATTTAGCGCATGAATGTGGGCATTTAGTTCTACATAATGGAGTGGAAACGGGAGATAGGCAAACTGAGAGTGAGGCTGATAGGTTTGCTAGTGCTTTCTTGTTTCCGAGAGTTGCTTTTATTAAAGAGTTTCCTGACTTTAAAGGACGGAACTTAAATTGGAATGTAATTTATAACTTAAAAATCAGATGGGGAATGAGTGTTAGGGCATTAATTTATAGAGCTCATCACTTAAATTTAATTACAGCTCAGCAATATAGAAGTGCAAATGTACGATTAAATAAAACAAAACAAATTAAATCTGAAAAATTAGATGAAAAGGTACTAAAAGAAGAACCTGAGTTGTTATTAAATGCTCTCAATATCATTAATTCTGATATTGGAATTTCTTTTGAACAAGTTTCAAAGTCTCTTGATATTAGCTCTAATATGTTATCAATAATTACCGGCGTCCCTTATGAAAAAAATTCATCAATAAATAATATTGTACCAATTCATATTTCTTTTTCATCCTAACGCCCTGTTCGACTGGATATATGATGAACATATAAGCTACGATAGCGCTGATAATAAATTCAGCGCTATTTACGTAATACAAATTGCTATCTTGTTATAAAATATCAACAATTTTCCAGCTTTTCTAAATTCCTTGGCACTCTGTCTCACCTTCTTTATCAATATCTAACTTTGCATACATCAAACCTTGAGTCATTAAATGGGGGAAAACGCAATTTACTTTTCAATTCACTCAAAGACATAGCATATTAGTATAGGTCTGCTTTGGCTGAAACCAGCTATTCAACTACCTATCGCTTGGTTTAGGTCTGTCTCTGCTCGTAAGGCATCAAAACGTGCAGCGATGTTTCTGGCGTGAGATTGGTCTCTTGCCACTTTGGCTTCAATATAGCGGGTGATGGTTGCTGTGCCTGCTTTGCGTTGTTCATTGACTAGTCGAAAGGCTTCTTCGGCGGCTTTGACGGATGCAGAGGTGACTTTAAACCGAGCTAGGGCTTCTAGTAATTTTAAATGCGCTGTTTTAACTGCATTTTCGATCTGTAATTGGGTTTGTTTGGCTGATTTTTTACTGATAGCTAGTTGCTGTTCTGCTTTTTTTACTTTTGCTTTATGAGCAAAGCCAGAGAAAATATCCATTTCAACGGTGACACCAGCTGTTACGTTATCTCTATTGGTGCTGAAATCCAGATTTTTACTGTCAGAACCATAAGAAACATATGCGTCTGCTTTGGGTAAGTATGCGCCCCGAGCGGCATTTAATTGTTGTTGAGCTATTTCTATGCGTTTGTTTGCTGTTAGTATTTCGGGACGTTGAGCCATGGCAAGATTAAGCAGATCATCAAATGAGCTGTTGGCTTGAGGTAATAGCCAGTCGTTTGACTGGTCAATTTTAAATAGTTCATGAGTGCTTATGCCCAGTAAACTTTGTAGTCCTGTTTTTGCTAATTCAATCGCATTAAGGGTTTGGATTTTTGTATCTTGGGCTTCAGCGAGTTGGACTTCTAGCGACAATACGTCTGATCTTAAGACGGACCCCGCCTCATAGCGAATTCTACTTTGTTTTAATTCATTTTCTACGGCTTCAATAGATCGATTGGAAATTTTGTCTGCTTCAATTGCAGCGAGATAGGCATAAAATGTTGAGCTTACGGCTTGAATAAGCTGGTTGTGTGTGGCTTTTTTTTCTAGAGTTGCGGCTTCTATGCCTAGTTCAGCAGATTTGCTTTGGAAATAGTCTTGGCCTCCTCTAAATAATGAATAGCTGGCCGTTACTTCAGGGCGGTAGTTATCTGTACCGCCAGGGTTGTTAAAATCAACAGAGGGTGAAAAATCGAGACGGCGTTGCGCGATGATCATACCAAAGGCACGGGAAGGGTTGGTGCTATGCTCATAAGATAAACGGGTTTTTATGTTGGGGTAAAAACGCGATAAGGCAATGCCTAGCTGTGTTTCTGCTTGAGCAATCCTGTCTTGCATAATTTGCAAGTTGGGGTTGTGGGTGAGAGCATGGTCAATGGCTTGTTGTAAATTATAGGTATGATTTTCTGTCGCAGAGAGCGTCGCTGAGTTTAAAAAGAGTGTCGCTGCAATCAATAGCTGTTTTTTATATAAATCAAACATAATTTTTGTTTATCCTTTCTCTTATTTCTTTTTTAGATATTAAGCCGTTTTATTGCTGGTTCATTAAATCTTAATGATCTATTACAGAAGGCAATATATTAGGTAAAACTATTTTTTCTCCTGCTGATAAGCCAGAAATAACCACGATATTATCCCCTGATTTTTGACCAATACGAATAAACCGTCGGATAGGGTTGTTGTTTTCTAAAACCCAGACCACATCTAATTGTCCCATTTGTTTAATATAAGAGCTGGGTATAATAAGTTGTTGTTGTTTTCCTGAGGGAATACGAATTCTGGCAAACATCCCTGGTAGTAATTGACCATTATGTTCAATTTTTGCTTTGATTAAAAAACTACGCGCTCCAGGGTCTGCCGCAGGTACAATTTCTTCAATGGTTGCCATGATTGTTTTGTTTAATGCCGGAATTTGAGTTTCTAGTTGTTGCCCTATGCTAAGTGTTAAGGCCAGTGATTCCCTGACATTAGCATCAACCCGTAAGGATTTAGGATCGTATAGCGTGAGTAATTTTATACCAGGGGAGGCGAGATCACCGGGTTCTGCAAAGCGATCGATTACTCTCGCCGTAAAATGCGCTTTAATTTTGCTGTAACTTGAGGTGGTTTGGGATGATTCTAATTGTTGTCTGGCACTGGCCAGTTGGGCTTTTAAGTTGTTGTAATTTCCACTAGCCTGTTCAAGCTGAGCTTTGGTGACACTTTCTTTGCTGTATAGATTTTTTGTTCGGTTGTAATGTGACTTGGCCTGCTTTAATTTGGCAAGAATGGCATTGATGTTGGCTTTTGATTGAGCAACATTGGCGAGGTTGTTTCTATTATCCAATTCGATTAATAAATCACCTTTATTGACCAGATCGCCGGCTTTTACATGTATGGCTTTGATAGGTGCTAATATTCTGGCCGCAACGTGGGTGGTTTGTTTGGATCGCACGGTAGCGGGTACATCTTCATGCAATTGCATGGGAGTGTTGCTGAGTGTTAAAAAGTCACCTTTAAAAACAGCCTTAGAGATCAGTTCGTCGGGTTTTATTTTAGAGTCAAATGCACCTGCTATCCACATAATGCTGAGCAAAAGCCCAACGATTGTGAGCAAAGGCACGGTAAAAGGTTTGATTTTACTAGTCATATTTGTCATAAGGCTCTCCTAAATCTTTTCTGCTACCGGTGAATAAACCAGATAATAAACCACGGGAATCACCAGTAAGGTAAATAAGGTGGAGGCTAAAATACCAAAAATAATGGCAATGGCTAAACCACTAAAAACAGGGTCTAGGGTAATAATCAGATTACCTAATAATGTCGTGCCTGCGGTTAATAATACCGGGCGCATACGAATAGCACCTGCTTGTAATAAGGCATCTTCTAGTGCCATGCCATTATTTCTGGCTTGTATAATAAATTCGATGAGGATTAGCGCATTACGAATAACGATGCCAGCTAATGCGATCATGCCTATCATCGCTGTTGCAGTAAACAATACCGGATCAGGACTGTTGCCAATAAAACGTTCACCAAACTGATTTAGCATCCAGAAGCCAGGCATAATACCTATTACGGTCATGGGGATAGAGGACATGATAATCAGAGATAATGCGGTAGAACCTGTTTGCAGTCGCATGACAAAAAATATACCGATTAGGGCAAAAGCAAAGGCTAATCCCATGTCGCGGAATACTCGAATGGTTGTGTCCCATTCGCCTTCACCGTCCCATACTAAGTTGATATCATCAGGTATTTGCCAGGAAATACCACCACCAGGATTGAAGAAATTGCGCGATTGCCAGTCTTGAGGCGTGATGTCTGTATTATTTAGATCTGCTTTAATGCTGGTGATGATTTCAACCGGTGTACGGCCTTCTAATTCAGCTGTGACATAAACCACGGGTTTTAAGTCTTTATGGTAAATGGCTTTGTCTGCGGTTGATTCGATAAAATCACCTAATTCACCCAGTGAAATTAATGGTTGATTCTGTCTGTTTGAATGTCCTTTTAGGGGTAATGTTTCCAGGTCATTCTGACGGGTACGCATGTCTTTTGCTAAGCGCAAAGTGATAGGTAACGGGTTGGCTTCTCTTTCTAAATTTAAGTATCCCGCGGTATATCCTTGGTTGGCTATACTTAGGTTTAAGGCAATATCCTGAGTGCTAATGCCAGAAAGCATGGCTTTTTCTTTATCTGTTTGAAAACGCCAACGGCTTTGCTCTGCCTCAACAGTTGAGTCAATTTCTACCACAAAAGGTTCTTGCTTCAGTCTGTTCATAACCACAGATGCCGCGTCTCGCTGTTTTTGATAGCTGGTGAGTGGATCACCATATATTTCGGCAACAATAGTACTTAATACTGGAGGGCCAGGAGGGACTTCGACAACTTTAATTGATGTGCCATTAATATTAAGTGGCTCAAGCATTTTTCGTAAACGTAATAGCACGGCATGGGAGTTATGTTCACGCTCTTGTCTGGGAGCTAAAGTTAAGCGTAAGTCGCCTAAATGCGGTGCTTGACGATAAAAATATTGTCTTACTAAGCCATTAAAATCGATAGGTGATGGTTGTCCTACATAACTGGCAATGGCTTTTACTTCGGGTAGGCGGCCTGCAATTAGGGCTGATTTTTCAGCAATAGCGGCCGTTTGTTCTAAGGTGCTGCCTTCGGGCAAGTCTATTAAAATCTGCATTTCATCTTTATTATCAAAAGGTAATAATTTAAGAGGAACGAGTTGAAATACAGGGAGGCTTGCGGTAATAACAAACAGAGCAATAAATAGAGAAATTAATAACCAGGCTTTTTTTCGCGAGCTGATAAAAGGACCTACCATCTTGCGATAAAAGTTTAATAAACCTTTGGAGGTTTTCTCTTCTTGCGTTGGTTTTAAGGCTTTACTGGCTAACCAGGGTGTCACCATAAAAGCCA
>DAOVVZ010000323.1:0-3395 GCA_030636915.1 Methylomarinum sp.
AACAAAAGGGTCAGAATTTAATGCTGCTTACTTAAGGAGTAATAAGTTAACAAACAATAGCTTAGGAACGTAGGTTGGGTTGGCTTATCAAGCGAAGGTCACAGCCGGCACCCACTCTACCTTCTATCTTGTTGAAAAATTGACAACAAACTATTAAGCAAGCAGCATTATCCCCTAACCCCTCTTTGCTAAAGAGGGGATTAGAACTAATATTTTCTAACCTCTCAAGTCTTACTTTCCAGTGTTTGGTTTAGACCCAATGTATTTCCATAGACAAATAGAACCGAGAGAATATGTTGTTGGACGAAGCCGCTATCGCGGAGAAAAAGAGCGGACATCGTCGCATAAAAAAGTTTAACCTCATTTCCGCTTATTCGCATAACAGGGTAACTTGTAAGCTCATCAAACAAACCATGAGGTTACACGGTAATGACACCATCTATCGAATCAAAATTCAACCATTATTATTCTCTACACTGCAAGCATTTGAAACTTAAAGGACTGCAACCGAAAACGATTGAAGCCTATTCCCGCGCTATTCGTCGTATCGGGGGATATTTTGACGGTCATCTGGATGATCTTTCTCAAGACCAGTTACTGGATTATTTTCATGCCCTTTTAGAGCGTCTTTCCTGGAGCGCGGTTAAGCTGGATTTGTATGGCTTAAAGTTTTTCTATACCCATGTGCTGGCTAAGCCCTGGATGGATATTCCCCTAATTAAACCGCCCAGGACTACACGCATTCCCGATATTATTACTGTTGATGAGGCTAGACAGTTGTTTCTTTCGACCCGTAAGCTGAGTTACCGTGTGTTCTTTTTTACTTTGTATAGTTTGGGGCTGCGTTTGGGGGAAGGTCTTCGCTTGCAGGTGGGCGATATTGATGCAGATCGTCAACGTGTTCATATCCGTAATGCAAAAGGCAATAAGGATCGCTTTGTTCCCTTACCACTAAATACATTACAGGTTTTACGTAGGTTTTGGTCTGTGCATCAACACCCCACATATCTCTTTCCTAATCGTAAACGGGGATTGAAATCCGCTTATCTTGCCGAGTCTCCACTGGATAGAGGCGGTGTTCAAGTGACCATGGCGGCGGTGGTAAAGGAGATGGGGCTAAAAAAAAGATTTCCTGTCATTCCTTACGGCATAGTTATGCCACTCATTTGCTGGAAGCTGGCGTTGACTTACTAGAGCTACAACATATTTTAGGCCATGTCAGTTTACTGACCACCTCGCGTTATACGCATTTAACCTCTGTCACAGGTGAGAACTCACAGCAACAGATTAATCAATTGATCAATGGCTTTGTTGTGACATGGGGAGAAATCAAATGATGTTCCTCTCTTCCCTTATCAATCAGTTTGAAGCTGACTTTGTAAACAGCTATCAAGACCGCCTGTTACCCGGTCAACTTAAAGCCCTGGCTGCAATGAAAATCTGTCGTACAAAACAGAGTCCTGTGATGCAGGTAGACTGTACTGATTGTGATCACCAGGCCTTTGTTCCTCATTCCTGCGGTCACCGCAACTGCCCCCATTGCCAGCACCACGAGTCTCAGCAATGGATTGAACGGCAGGTTCAAAAACAGGTACCAGCCAAATATTTCATGATCACTTTTACACTACCTGCACAATTGAGAGCATTAGCCTGGCAACATCAACGGCTAGTCTATAGTCTGATGTTTGACTGTGTCTGGGAGACTTTGCAGAGCTTTAGTCAAAATGACAAAAAACTCAAAGGCAATCCCGGTGTCATTGCCGTCTTACATACCCACTCGCGCGCATTGGATTATCATCCGCATATTCATGCGGTGATGCCTGCGGCTATTGTCGATAAACTCAATAAACTTTGGCGGACCAAACAGAGCAAATACTTATTTAATCATAAAGCGCTGGCGAAAGTCTTTCGGGCTAAATTGCTGACACAACTGGTAAAGGAAAATTTCACCCTACCCAGGGCTGTGCCCCAGAAATGGGTGGTTGATTGCAAACAAGTTGGATCAGGTGATAAGGCACTGATTTATTTAGGTCGCTATCTTTATCGGGGTGTCATTCGTGAAAAAGACATTCTGTCCTGTAGAGAGGGCAAAGTGACTTACCGTTATCAAAATAGTAAGACTAAACGCTTTGAGATCAAAACCGTATCAGGGGCTGATTTTTTGTGGTTAGTCTTGCAACATATTTTGCCTAAAGGGTTTCGTCGAGCCCGAAATTTTGGTTTTTTACACCCTAACAGTAAACAGCTCATTAAGATCTTACATTACCTGCTCAAATTTGATCCTAAAAAGCTGTTGGCAAAGATCAGGCAACGTCCTCAACTGACCTGTGTATGCTGTGGTGCCAAAATGGAAATCAGCCGGACTCGAATACCTGTTGTTGAGACGCTAAAGTTTACGCAGATTCCCATTTAAATCCTGAGGTCACACACGGTTATGTAAACTTAAATCGCTCTCGCACACGATTCAAGTAGCCAGATTTTAGGCTGAGATTTTTGCTCGACTTAAAATCAGGGCTGTTTGATAAAAAAGAGACTCTCGACAGGTAATCGCAATGAAAATCCGTCAAAATGCACAAAATAAATTTAAACAAAGGTGCCAGCCTTCCCAATCAGGCTGATCATCGAAAAGCTATTTTCAATAGCGATACTCACAAAAAAAAGTAAGTAACGGGCTTGTCCAACAAACGGTTCAGATGGTGGCTTCGCGCTTCGCGCGAATCACCATCTAACCTTACTCGTTAGGTTTTTTTATTCTAAATTAACCAGATTATCTATTTCTCTGATTTGATTATTTGAAATGTTTAAATATCTGAGGTTTTTTAGTTTTTCGATCCCGTCAATATCTTTTAATTGATTTGTACTTAAATCTAAATGTTCAAGATTGGTTAGATCGGCTAATCCTTCAATATTACTTATCCTATTTACATTCAATAGTAGTTCCTTCAATTTATGGAGGTGATTCAAATTTTGAATTCTCGAAATTTGATTTCCACTCAATTCTAATTCTACTAAATTAATCAGTGAATCTAATCCACTGATATCTGTAATCAAATTCGCCTCCAAATGAAGCTTTTTTAAGTCAACAAGTTTGTCTAGTCCGTCAATTGTTACTATTTTATTCTTCTCTAAATACAATTCCTGTAGGTTTGGATAATGTTTTAATCTCTTTATATCACTAATTTTTTCAATATTGAAGCTTTCCAAGTATAAATTACCTTGAGAAATGAAAACTCTTTCCTTGTTAACCTTTACAAAATCCATATAATTGCGTCAAACTCCTCACGTTTATTGTAAATCTTATTAAAATTATTAATTTATTAATCTTTAGTCTTATAAATTAGAAGTCAGTAGAAAACAAAAATTAATATAAGAAAAATAAAAAGATCATATTGGAG
>DAOVVZ010000235.1:0-4046 GCA_030636915.1 Methylomarinum sp.
AACAAAAAATAAAAAAGGTAGCAACACCACAAGTAAGGAAACCAAAATTTTAAGACATCCCATAGCACAGGAGCCTGGTTCTTATCTATTACAATAGAATAACAACCAGGTCCCGTGCCATATAAATTTTTCCAAGGCTTACGTCTTTATAAAATAACAACAAAGACATTAAAAAATGATAAACGGACAATTACCAAAAAAACTCTGTCTTGGACTATTAGCTAACATACTAATGCTCTCCAACAGTCAGGCAGGTGATGCATTTAATATTTTTAATACATTACTCAATAAATCGCTTAATACCCCAGCAAATATACAACACAATCCCGCTGCCATTAGCACAAAGATTACACGGAATGTCGTTTATAGTGGCTATTCAAAAGATTTCCTAAGTATTAAAAACTTAATTACATCAAATCAATGGCCTCAAGCCTATCAATTACAACAACAAAAACTTAAACAATTAGATCCTGCTGATTTTTTAAGCTCAAATGAAGCCGGCTTGCTAGCATTAGATACCAATAACGCAAGCAGTGCCATCAACCACTTTACTGCAGCCGAACATTTCTTAAAGATCAACGCCGAAAAATCTCTCCTTGAAGATAGCACAACTAGTTTTGGTTTAGAAGCGCTTAGCTTCATATCAGGCAAAGGAGATTTAACCGAATACAACGGCGCGCCTTTTGAAAGAATCTTAATGCTTAATTATAAATCCATTAGTTATTTACTCAATGGTGAACGTAAAGCCTATAACGTGACACGCCGTGCAATTGATTGGCAGAACATAGAACAAAAAGAGTTTGAAAAAAGCATAGAATCGGCAAAACAAAAAACCAAAGAAGAAGAATCCAAAATACGGCAACAACAACCCGGTAATAGTGTAGGTACAGGTAATATATTTAGTGTTATTTCCAATCAGTATAAAAGCTCAGAAAAATCCGCACTAAGCGTCTCAAGTGCTTATGTAAACCCTTTCGGCTTTTATATGGCAGGAATTGTCCAGGAATTTGATAGTTTTGAAGATTCATCTCTACGCGATAACGCCAGAATATCTTATAAAAAAGCACTAAAACTCAACCCTAAAAGTAAAGTTCTTAAGCAAGCTGTAAAAGACATAAAGAAGAAACCTAGACGAGGAAAACGCTTAATTCAAGTGGTCATTGCCGATGGTTTTTCACCTGAGAAAAAAACCTTACAATTTGGCTTACCCATGCCAGGTGGAATAGTGCCTGTTAAGCTTCCTATTTATGAACCTGTGGCATCTAAAGTTGCCCATATAAAAATAAAATCAGGTAAAAAAACACTGGCAAGGTTATCAACTGTTGCAAACATTGAAGCCATCGTGCTTAGACATCAACTTGATTCTTTACCCTTAGAACACTTCAAAGTTTTAGCATCGATAGCAAGAAGTACCGCTGAGAACATGCTTTGGGGACAACTAGGTGCATTTGGTCAAATAGGAAAAAGCGTAAGAGAAAGCTTTGCTAATCCTGATATGCGTGGCTGGATGTCCCTTCCAAAACAGCTATTGGCGGCCAGGTTCTATGCCTCTAAGCGCCTAAAAAACATCACACTAATTTCTTATGATAAACGGTGGCGCAAGCTAGCATCCCAAAAAGTTACTCTACCAAAAAACAAACACAGTTTTATTTACGCAAGAACAATAGATAACATACTGAATGCCAACGTCAACAAAACACTATGGGTGAATACAAAATGAAAACAAAAATAGCTAGCCTCCTAATCACTATCTGCCTAGTTTTTAGCTTATCGGGTTGTTCAGCAACCAAAGGGGCAAGTATTAAGTACAAATCGCAACGAACCATTGATGATACACATCCACGAGCCACACTCATTCTTGGCTCTTCTGATTTAGTAGACAACATATTAATAACTAACGTTAAAGTTGCTAGTGTCGGTTTACTAAATAAAGCGGGTATGGACGTACAAAACCTTACCGATGGCCGCTACACACTAGAATATAAATTTGTCTGGCGTGATAAACAGGGCTTTGCAATAAACCCCAGCAATGTCTGGCACCGATTTGTATTAACCCCACGAAAAATAAAAAGTGTTCAAAGCTTAGGTAAAACAGTAGATGCCTATTCAGTTCAATTTACTGTTAGATTACCCGATGACCTTTACATTGAATCAGACAGATTAGATAGAGAAGCAAAACCATTTTTTGACTAAAATAACAAAGAGACATAATATGAAAAAAATACTATTACTTGCATTACCCCTGACGTTACTTGGATGCTCTAGCACTCAGTTCGGTGGCCAATCAAGAGTATCCATTCTGGATGACAGCAGCCGTGAGCATTTACAAGCCGAGCTCACAATGAATGACTACACTGCTTTTGCAGAAAAAGTGACTAATAAAATGTTAGGCTCTCGGTTAGTTCAATCATGGGGTAACAAAAGACCCCGATTAATTGTTGGAAAGCTACAAAATAATACTGACAATGAAAGTATTCGAATGCAGGATATTTATGACCGTATTACTGAAACTATTCTGGGTTCAGGTCTAGCTCGCTTGTTAGATACTTCGGCAACATCATTTGATTATGTGGTTAAGTCAGAACTCTCTTCAACCCGTCAGTATGGAAATAATGGTGAAGAAATAGCTTATTTCAAACTTGAGTTTAAATTATTCAAAATTGATGGCGAAATGGTTGGTCAATGGTCAGACGTGTTGCCACTAGGTAAGGCATCGCGTAAGTTCATCTAATTACCAGCGTAGCTTTACCCTTGGCTTCATAGGGGCACGTACAAAATATTATCGTTGCAGGATGGGCAAAGCGTGTTTCTTGCTCACCCTGCAAACGTGATAGGTACGCTTCTTCTGCTTTGCCAACATGAATATAGGTAAAGAACAAATGCTTTATCCTTCCTTATCGAAATTATTTCACACCCACTCATAAACAGTTAGCATGGTGAAAAAAATAGCGCTCTGTTCCTGTTGTGAAATCATGAGTTCTACTTATAATGAATAACAGCATGGTAAGTAAACCTTCAAAAATCTTATGCACTTTTTCTATATTAAAGCCTGATCTACATTGCCTTTAATGTGTGATATACAATAAACGTAGCCACGTAAAGTATAGATAAAGCCAAAACCCTTTTAATTAACCTAGATTACATTCATAGTATTTATGAAACATTTTATATCTATACTGCTGTTTTCATTATTAGCACCAACAATACACGCATCACCAAGAACAGCTCTTGTTATTGGTAACTCTGATTATAAATTGATGCCCCTTACTAACCCTGAAAATGATGCAGAAGACATTGCTTCCAAGCTTAAAACACTGGGCTTTGAAGTCATGTTTGAAAAAAACAGAAGCCAATCAGAAACAAAGAGCTTAATCCGAAAGTTTGGTCAAAAACTAAAACAAAAAGGGGGGGTCGGACTTTTTTTCTATGCTGGGCACGGCTTACAAATAGATGGAAAAAACTATTTAGTTCCTGTTGATTTTAACGCTGCAGCAGCCTATGAAGTTGCCGATGCGGCAATTGATGCCAACCTAATCACCGGGGCGATGGAAGAAGCAGCCAACCCAATGAATATTATTCTATTGGATGCCTGTAGAGACAATCCCTTCCCAAGAAAAAACCGCTCAGGCTCTCGTGGACTAGCGCGTATGGATAGTGCATCAGGTACTATTATTGCTTATTCAACGGGGCCCGGCGATGTTGCTGCTGATGGTGAAGGCCGTAATAGTCCATATACAAGCAATTTACTAAAATACATGGGAACCCCTGGCTTAACCATAGAACAAGTTTTTAAGCGCGTAAGAGTCGGTGTTGAAGACTCAACAGGTGGTAGACAATTACCTTGGGAAACCTCCTCTCTAAGAGGGGATTTCTATTTTGAATCATCCCAAGCACAAAATGCTTTACCTGCAGTCAGTGCATTACCACCTATTTCAAAAAATCCCGCACAAGTCCCCGCTATCACCCAGCCTATACATAGAGAACTTGAGCCAGTCGACATACATGCAAAAAAGTTATCTATTTTTACTAACCCTGAAGACAGCACA
>DAOVVZ010000138.1:0-5136 GCA_030636915.1 Methylomarinum sp.
AACTAATGTTTGGTTATTAGGCCATAAGTGATAGTAAGCAGACCCAAAGGCAGTCAGAGTTACTCCCAAAAATAGTAAAATATAAGCAATTTTAATATCTTCAACAATAGTCAGAGTGCCTGTCACCATGATTTTATATAATCCTAAAATACCTACCATTAGAAACGGCAAATTTGACACTACATTCCAGAAATTCAAAATATAAAACCTCTCCCTGGAATCGCCAAAAGAATGATAATTGATATCTTGCGCAATTGGATCATGGAGCAATATACCAATTACCGCAAACAAAGCGATTGTTATAATGAGCACAACGCCTAATTTTTCTTTTTTCATTAAGACAACTCTTTTACGGTCTTGTGTATAAATATAAAAACATAAAAACGCTTTAAGCAAAAGATATAGCAAGTATTGTTTTGGTCAATGCGGGCTTGGCAATATGCTCTTTCTTGATCTAGATAAGTCTTAAACCTATCCAAAAACACAAAAAACATGCACATCATCTTTAAAGAATATAGCCAGGTTGTATGGCAAAAAAAATGGTATTTTTTGCTTTGTATCATTGGGCTAACGAGCGCAACAGCAATGGACTTTTATGTGCCTGTTTTGTACAAAAATATAGCCAATGGCTTGGCGGAAGAATATTCTGACGCCACTTTATCTATGCTATTAGATAACCTGACGATGATTGCTGTTTTTTATGCTGGAATTTGGCTGTCCTGGAGAGTGTTAGAAATAGGTATCGTACCTGTTGATGGCGGCGGGGTTAATCTATTAGAAAAACGCTGTTTTGATGTTTTAAAAAAGCAGCAATACATTTTCTTTGAAAACAGCTTTTCCGGTAGCCTGATTAAACAAGCTAATCGTTTTTCTCGTTCTTTTGAAATCATAATGGATTGGTGTTTATTTCAACTGTTTCAAAACATACTAGCAATTGGCATTGCATTCATTCTTTTTTATCAGCAACAACCTGTGTTTGCACTCTATTTTCTTGCCTGGGTGGTGGTCTATCTACTCTGGAACATAGGCTTTTCCATATGGAAACTTAAATTTGATGAGGCAGTAGCCCAAGCAGATTCCAAAATCGGCGCTGTTTATTCTGATGCTATTAGTAATGTGTTTATCGTAAAAAGCTTCGTCATGGAAGAAAAGGAGCAGCAGCGAATTAACCAGGCTTCTGACCTTGTTTATCAACGCAAAAAAATCGCATGGATATTAATGTTCATCTCTTTTGCCATCCAGGGCTTGCTGATCTTTGGTATTGAACTGTTGTTGATGTATTTAATGATTGGTAAATGGCAGTTGGGGCAGTTTCAGGTTGGCGAATTTGTTTTGTTTCAGTCTATATTGTTAATGCTGATTCAACGACTATGGGAATTTGGACGAAATCTACGTAACTTTTTCACCGCTCTGGCTGATGCTAAAGAAATGACCGAAGTGTTCAAAAATGATCAACTGGAAATCGACCCGCCCCAGGCCACAGCACAACAAATGACTAAAGGGCAGATTAGTTTCGACAAAGTCAGCTTTGCTTATGATAGCCATCGCGCATTATTTAAGGATTTTTCCTTACAGATAAATGCCGGTGAAAAGGTGGCACTGGTTGGGCAGTCCGGTTCGGGTAAAACATCGCTAACCAAGCTACTATTTCGCTTTATCGACCCACAAAGCGGCAACATCCTGTTTGATGATATCAACAGCAAAGATTTTACTCTGGCATCATTGCGCCAACAAATATCGCTGATTCCACAACAACCAGAATTATTCCACCGATCAATACGAGACAATATCACGCTGGGAGCAGATATTTCTGATGAAGAACTGCAAGATATTGCAGCAAAAGCCCATGTTTTAGAGTTAATCCAGCAATTACCACAACAGTTTGACACTCAAGTTGGTGAGCGCGGGGTAAAGTTATCCGGCGGAGAAAAACAACGTATAGCCATTGCACGCGCCTTTCTGGAACAAGCGCCCATCGTTGTTTTGGACGAAGCCACCAGTGCTTTAGATTCTCTTACCGAGCAACAAATTCAGGTCGCAATCTTTGAACTTCTTAAAAACAAAACGGCCATTGTCATAGCGCATCGTCTATCGACTATTTTACGTATGGACAGAATTATTATTTTGGAGCAAGGCAGGATCATAGAGCAAGGCAGTCATACACAACTTTTAGCGCAGCAGGGCAAGTATTATGAAATGTGGCAACATCAGAGCGGGGATTTTTTAGGTGAGTAAATTAGATTCAGCTAAAACAAATAAACTTAAAGGGGATAAGTAATGTTATACAGATTAGGATGGTTATTGGTGTTCGTAGTGACTCTTTTATTGTTTGCCAAGTATTCTCAGGCAGCTGACTTTAAAGAAGGGCTAGTTAAAGGAAAGCTTAAACCATGTCCAAACACACCAAACTGCATTAGCAGCGAGAATGGCAAGATTGAGGCTATCAATGTAGGCCAGGCCGAGCCAACTTTAGCATGGGATAAATTAAAACAAATCATTGTTAGCCAAAATGGAAACATTCAGACTGAAACCAATGATTATCTTTGGGCTGTTTTTAAAACGCCGGTGCTGGGTTTTGTAGATGATGTTGAGGCACGGTTTGATTCATCGAAAAATTTGATTCATCTACGTTCAGCCTCACGAGTAGGCTACTATGACTTTGGCGCAAACCGTAAACGATTAATCAAGATAATCAATGCGATGCAGAGATAAAGAACTATTTGGAGCAAGATACAAAATGGCGCGCCCGAGGCGACTCAATAAGAGAGCAGCCTAACCAACTGATTTACAAGTCATTTAATCAAAGTTACAGAGTAACTTTGTGCCACCATTTTATTACAAATTACCACAGACATTATAAGAAATAAAATATTGTTATTTAGGAATTTTGACCTTTACTCTCAATGACTTTATTTTAAATAAATATTTATCAGCATTTGAAGCTAAAATAAAGCCGAGAAATTATTGGGAATTGAAAGCCTCAAAATAGCCAAAGGCATTCATGACAATTCAAATATATCTAAAAGTTGTTCACTACAATTTTACCGCCTGATATAACTAAATCAGGATATTCTAGACTTTTCAAATTATCTAAAGGATTACCTTTTACCGCAATGATATCTGCTGGGGCACCTGATTGAAGAGTGCCTAGTAAAGGTTGGTTTAAATGTTGGCCTGCCTTGGAAGTAACAGTTTTTAATACATCAATAGTTGACAATTCAGCAAATCTCATCAAATAGCGTAGCTCTTGAACATCAATACCCCAAGGAATATCAGGATGGGCAATTTCTGCACCATATAAAAAATCTGCACCTAAAGATGCCAATACTTTAGTATTATGAAAAATCCCTGAACATTTTGATAAAGTGTCAATCGTTGTTACTATTTTTACTTGTTGTTCAACAGCTTTTTTAAGTAAATTTTCTGGAATAACAGCACAGGGCATGTGCGCCCATTCATCAACACCAGAATTAATGGCAATTTCCGCACCTTTAGTTTCACCAATATGAGCCGTCACTTTTCGATTTAGTTTATGAGCTTCATCAACAATTGCCTTGACTATTTTTTCTGACAATAATGGCCACTTTGTGCCTACATTATGCTTGTGTCCATGTGAATGTCCTGATGACCAAGGAGCTCCCAATTCACCCCCCGGCTCTAGTGCAATTTTGATAACAACTGCACCAGCATCAACCAAATCAGCTACTGTTTTACGAGCCTCAGCCTCTGTTGTAACCGGCACTGTATTATTATTCTTACCAAAAATGGGAATTGGATAACCATTGGGAGCGGTGATAATAGGACCGGCAGACAATACACGTAAGCTACCCTTTCCGCCATAAGGTTGGTGTATAGGGCCACCAAGATCACGAATTGTAGTAATTCCGTGTTTTAGTACTGTTTCTGCTGGAACGTTTTGAAAGTTCAAATGTGCATGTAATTCTATAAAACCAGGTAACAAAGTCGCATCACCTAGATCAATTGTTTTTGTAGCATCTATCTGAATACTAGCAGGTGAACCAATTTGAGCAATCTGATCATCAACAATTAATACTGCCGTATTTGTCCTGATAGTATAACCATCAAAAACTCGCTTGGCATGAATTAACACTGAATTTTGTTGAACCAGTTTTTCTGATAAACGAGTGCCTACACAGCCATTTAAAGCCAATAACAGGATAATCAAAAATTTAGATAAGTGTTTATAGAAGAAATTAGCCAAAATAAAAATGATTTGTTAAACACAGACAGTCAATATCTGTGTTTTTATGAATTAAATTAAGGTGTCACTAATCATTATCAATGCCACCAAAACAGTTTAAAAGCTTGCCGATATTCCTATTTGTCCCCAAATACCAGGCATTGGGTAGCCAGGGCGGTATTCGTAATCACGATCTAGTAGGTTTTCACCAGCAATAAAAACTTCACCTTTTTCACCTAGTTGAGGGATGGGATAACCAGCTCTGGCATTAAGAACAATTAAAGAGCTGACGTTTGCACCGCTACCCCCAGCATTTGCATTTCTTGCAGTGTTATTTAATGTCATGGTTTCTGATTGATATTGTGCATCAATGGCTAGACGAATTTTTTCAATTTTTCCATTTATCCCACCAGAAACTGCTGTTTTTGGTACATAAGGCAGGTTATCAATACTTGGATCTAACATAGTTAAACTACCAAATACACTCCAGTCTTCAGTAATACCTTGCTGAACTGATACTTCAAAACCCCGCATAGTGTAGGTGCCAAAATTTTTAAATTGTGGTGAAGATACAAGTGGAGGAAAGGCAAAAATATAACGATTTTTAATTCGATCATTAAAAAAGCTAACATCAATTTGAGTGGATTCAAAAGGTGTTGCTTTAAAGCCTATTTCCCCATGTTCCACTTGTTCTGGTGACAAGTTTTTCCATGTATTTCCAAGTGGTGCAATATATTTTGATAAAGTTGCAACTTCTAGACCAGGATAATTAATACCCCGTGAGATGTTGGCATATAGAGTAAGCTTTTCAGATACTAATGATATCCCGGCATGACGGCTAATTTGTTCTTCAAATTCACTATGCTTGTAATAACGCACACCAGCAGCCGGAACTAACGACCAACCTCCGTCAATCTCAAACCCCTCCCCGCTCG
>DAOVVZ010000076.1:0-6370 GCA_030636915.1 Methylomarinum sp.
TTCTTGAGTAGAAAGACATCAATACCATCCTTTCTTACATTAGATAAAAAGTAATGATTCGCAACAAACCACTGCATTTTAGTGGCTGATTTCGTGAAATTCACTAAAGGGTCTTTATGCTCACCCAGCAGCTCTCTGATAACAGGAGATATGTCTTTACGCTTCTTCATTATGGACATATCTTTACTACCTTGCTTACGACCGCGAGATATTACAGCCGACATATCACCTTTGTCTTTTGCGGTTTGCAATATCCCCTTCACTTCCGCAGATACTTGGCTTGGTGTAAGCTCAGGATTTTGTTCAGCAATAAAAGATTCAGCTCTTGATATTAAATCTTTATCCGATAAAGCTTTTTCCATCCAATCAGCGTCGTCAAAAGCTTGATATGACCTATGAACATAATTACCTTTGTTGCTCTCTATTGTTTGAAGCATTGCCGAAGCATTAGCCAAATCTTCAGGCGCATTACCTTGCTCTCCATTGCTATCAAGCCATAGATTGTAATCATCTATTTGCTCATCACTCAGCGTTTCTTTTCGTAACTCGATATTATCAACGATTGATTGCTGCAACTCGCCTGACAATGAATCCATCATAGCCCTCATTGCTACAACGGTTTCTTTTACCTTTGCTGGAAGCGCGGACTTTTCGCCGTTTAATTCTTTGTTTATTTCCTGAACAACCTTCTTAGGCAGGTCAGCGTAATGTTTAACATCATATGCTTTCAGTGCTTCAGTTCTTAATTGGTGAGACAAAAATTGCACCTCCTCCTCACCAACATTTTTCATAAAATCTGATTCAAGCTTAATATCAAAAACTTTATCAGACATCAGTCCTTGAGGGGTAAAATACCTCTGCATGAATTTTTTAACAGTGACTTTTGCTTTTACCAGTGCTTCTTTTTGCTCAGGCGATACTTTAAAGCTTGGTTGCTTATTACCACCCTTATCTTGCTTAGGGGCTTTGCTGAACTTGCGTGACTCAGCCTTACCACCTTCAAATCTTACTATGGCATCCTCTTTTGATATGCCTTGTGATTTGTAAGGGGTTTTATGTTTACGTTCTTTTGGAGTCAGTCTCATTCTGCTCTGAACATCTCTAGCTTCTACTTCTCCAGCCAAGCGTTTGTATTGCTTCCACGGGGTGTTAGAGGTAAATTCATCAATTGATTTTTCACCACCTTTAACTATTCTTACTGCCCATTCTTTAATATCCTGTGCCGCATCTGAAGAACTTATTATTTCCTCTAGTGAAGATGATTCGTACACCCACTCGCCACCACCCTTTAATTTAATAGCTTGCTTTATTTCAGCCTCAACCTTCGCCATCTGAAGTTTTGTATCATTATCAAACTTAGTAACAATATCAATGCTTCCGCCAGTGGCAAATCCCTCTATATCTTGAATTGCATGTTGTATTTCATGCAATATCATTGACTTCAAGTCTTCGACATTAATAGTCAACTTGGTATTACCAAGCTGCTTTTCTTCTTTATTAATTATATCTGCATCTTCTTTAGATACTGAGAACGGCCCATTGTTTGACTTTATGCCACCAGATTTAGTGATTGCATTATTAACAGATATAAACCACTTACCACCCAGCTCCCTAATGCTAGCCCCTTCCTGCCCAGATTTATAACCCTTTAATGTTACGGTAATATTTTTTAATTTAGGGTAATTTGAGAACAAATCCTTTGCATCAACAAGGTCATCCAATGGCATTGAGCTATAAATACCATTACTTATATTTTCAATATTACTATTTATGTACCCGCTGTTGTTTTTTAGACTAACGCCACTATCATTAATCTCAAACCGCCACTTATCATCCATACCTAAAAACCATCCGGTTTCCTTGCGTATAGATTCATTATCAACACCATCTTGTTCCATTTGTACTGCTTTAGATAATGCGGAACTGTCGGCTGTTTCTGATTTTTTGCCAGCATACGATGCCAATAAATTACCACTATCTTTCCAGTCGGGGTTAAAGGCTGCGTTTATTGATCGGATTTGGTTGGGGTTGAAAACAACAACTAGACTGTTTTTCTTAAACCCTTTTATGACAATGCTGTCCTTATTTTCCTGCCTTGCATCACGGATTAAATCTGCTCTCCTTATGTCAAATACATCTATAGGATTGTAATACCTTTCGGTAGGATAGTTAGCATCCTCAAGCTCTTTAATAATTTCTGGTTTTTTTACCTCCAAAGGTTTTTTGGTTTTCAGGTATACGTCCAGCCGTCTAGCCCCGTAACTACCTCCAGCCTTATCGCTTTCTGTAAAAAAGAATCCTCCAGTATCTATAGATTGAATAAAATTATCACCAACAGTTGCAGGATCAAAAGCTTCAAAGTTTTCATCAGTCCCATGATAATAAACAGTATCAACATCAAACCCCATATCCTTAGCACGCCTCATCCTTGCTTCTTTTGACATATCCAGACCAGCATTAACCGCTTCAGTCCATTCTTGTGCTTCTTGTGGGTCGTCGCCTTTGTAGCCTTGTTTGCTTGCTAGTGCCACAGAATTTCCGAACGCTTTCTCAACACCACTAGCACCAACGTCTGTAGCAGTTTTTAAATCCTGAGAGTTTGAACGCTTTTGAACGCTTTTGACTTTAGCGCCTTGTTTTGCTAGTACATACAAATCAGCAGGCTTAAGATTCTTAGGCAAAATACCCATACGCATCATAGCCATTTTTATCTCGGCCATAAATTGGTTAAAGATTTTTTTGATTCTGCCAGTGAATGAATCAGGGTTTTCAGTAAAGCCGGTTACCATGTACGCCTTAAATTCTGCCAGTTCATCACTCGCTTTAGTGTCGGCATCCATAACGCGCTGTGCAGCTTGATTTTCAATAGGCGTAGCTTTGCCATTCTTTGCCACTTTAAGGCGTAGGCTTAGCTGTTTATCAAAGGTAGATATGGCTTTTTGTAGCTTTGGATCGGTGTTTTCAAGTCTGTGGAATAATTCATGGTTTAGTACAGGTGCGATATTGTCCTTGTTTAGCATATCAGCAACAAGATACATTTCGTCTGTGCTTTCGTTGTATAGGGCTTCTACTCCGTCTAGCTCGCTGTATTTTGCTGTAATAGCAACATCTTCATCACTGAATATCACGTAATTGTAATTACCCTCACCTTTACCACGACTTGAACCGTCGAGGTATTTGATGCCTCTTATGCCTAAGCTGTGTAGGTATATAGATGCTCTTTCATCATCACGCAAACTTCTTTCATATTCCGCCTCTACTGTAGGTAGGTAATCGTTAGAACCTATTTTTTTAATAATTCCATACAACTCTTTACCGTTAAAAGCGTAAATGTCAGGTGAATAACCTGCATTATCAAGCGCGTCCTCAATTACATTCTTGTTTAGTTCGATTAGCTCTTTAACCTTATCGCTCTGCTCAGATAAAGGCTTGTCCCATAGTAGGTATTCGTCTTGGCTTGGGGCTAGCTCTACCTCGTATAACTTACCCTCATCCATGCTGAACCATTGAGGGTTATCTTCATCTTCCTCCATAGCCATTTCATTTTTGACAGATTTTGTTATATCATTAGAAAAGTCAGTTTCACCCAAAAGCCATTCGCGTCTATCGTCTTTATTATTATCGCTGACTTCATCACCGTTATCATGCCAGCTTGACCAGTAATCACCGTCAAAGTCGTTAATAATTTCATCGGTTTGTTCTTCAATCCTTTTGTTTAGCTCAACATCACCGTCTTTATTTAGAATGTAAGAATCAAATTCGTATTTAGTGGTTGATAATTCATTCCTATACCACTCAGCCACCTCTTTATTACCAGAAAAGTACAATCCATACCCATAAGCCTGTGCGCCCTCACCTGTTCCAATTGCATCAGTCGTAAATTTGTCAAAGTCATGTGGCCCACCATGAAAAGCAGCATGATACAAAGCACTGCCACGCTTCTGCAGCTTCTTAGGCAAATCACCAACACTCTGCACCACTTTTAATTTACCAGCACTCACCATTGCTTTAACGCGCTTGGGTAATAAATTGGTTATTTGTTCTACTGTGCTTCCTGTGGTTTTGGTGGATTTGCTGAATAACAGTTTTTTAAATCCGTTTACTGCTTTAGCCCTGCTTTCAGGATCGTTAGACTTATACCTGCGGATATTCGTAATACCATTTTTCTTTAACAGTTCTATCGACTCAGCATATTCTTTACCCAAAGGTACGACCGCGCCTTCAAATTCACTTATGTCAACTGCACGTTGAACTTTTCCTTCAAAGTATTCTGTTGGGTAGTCACGCAACATGCTAAAAAAGTCATTAACATCTGCTTTTAAAGCATCAGATATAACACCATACTCAGCTTCGATACCATACCAACCATGCTTAGCCACGTCTTCAAGTAAATATTGTCCGCCTCTATCATACTTACTCATCTCGTCATTAGCGCGGGACTCAAGCTTATTATAGATTTTGTCCGACTCCTCAATTAGAAGCTTCATGTCTTTTTCGCTAACAAGCTTCCCGCGTTTAGCCTTGATTGCCGCGATGTTTTTAAACTTGCCTGCAAGATGCGACCTAATCGCCCCCGCTGTGTTGTAAGAAAACCCTTCGCCACCCTGCAATTCCTTCTTCATCATGCGCACAACATTTTCCAGCGTATGCGCCTTCCATATTGTATTGTAGGTTCTTTGGTTTTCACCTGCGTAAAGCTTACTTTCAGGCACTAAATGCCCATAACTGTCTTTAATCCATTTGTTGTATTTGGTTTCGTCAATGCGTTTACGCATCATTTTATCCATAGCATAGGTATCAACTTGCTTACCTGCTTGCTTTTCTTTTAAGTATTTATCAATATCATATCTAATATGGTTAGCGATATTGCTTTGTTTTCTATCGTCCAGATCAGCAATCATTCCATCAATAAATTCTTGATCAACGCCTTCCATAGCTCGGTATTCAGCTATCCGTGCTACTTTTAAATCAGCAATAAACTCTGGGTCACGCGATAACTCAAAAGTATCAACACCTTTCTTTGCATACTTCCTAAGTCGAGGGTGTAGCTTTGTTCTAGGTAGGTATCTAAATGCCGGCTCTTTGCCCTGCTGCTCTAGGTAGGTGTATTTAATAGCAAGGTTCTGAGCCAATGATTCCATGGCCCACGTTGCATTTTCGAGCTTCTGCTTATCAATATACTTTGATAGCTTTCTAGCTTCTGGAGACAGTTTAGATTCTGCTTTGACGACCGCTTCACGATCAACAACATTCGTTGCAGAAGGATATGTGGGTGAGTAAATATCAGCATCAAATATCTTAGTATCTTTGCTCGGTGCAAATTGCTCCTTACTTCCCACTAATGATATGTCGCCAAATCCTGATAACGGAAAGTCCTTATTCACTATTGCAATACTAGGAACGGCTAACCCTCCCATTTTATCCGCGTGAGCAAGATTGTCTGTTGATAGATTGTGAATGATTGCTAGGTTTTTAACTTCCTTATCTACCGCCTTACTAAACTTAACCCCTTTCAACGACTCATCAGCCGCAGCGTCATATTCCTTAGCGTACAGCTCGTCTAAACTTTCTTTGAACGACTTAGCTTCTGGGTGTTGCTTACTTGCTTTAGGGTGGTCTTTAAGCCACGCCTTCATCTTTTTATCTATCCATTTGTGTTGGGGTATATCTAGGATAGAAACGGGCTTCTTGACTGGTGTTTTTTTAGCTACCGCGACAGGTTTTGCCTTGCTCTTCTGTGCAATATCCACGTCACTATCGGCGGAAGCTTGTACTTGTTTGTCCTGTTTTTTAGATTCATTAGCGCGCCTATCAATTTCATGCCGCAGCCTTTTAATGTGGCCTTTTTCTATATCAGACTGGATTTTAAAATTATCCACATCACGATTAAACCCTCCTGCCCCCGCACCTCTAGTCCTTCCTTGTTTAATTCTATTGAACTGCTTTTCCTGTGCTTTATCAGCCTTTTTTTGATGCCTAGAAATAGCCCTATTTATTAATTTAACATCCGCAGTTTTTAGATTTTCATCCGCAACTATATCTATAATATGCTTACCGTACTGATAACTCCCGTCTACAGGCAATACATTGTTATTGTCATCTTCTGGATACGCCTTGTTGAACTCACCGCTTAAATCTGCATGAGGCTCAAACTTACCTTTTAGCATGTTTATAGCATTTTGCTTCTGCGCAGTTACCCTCTTTTCGGTTTTAGCCAAAACCTCGGCTGCATCCTTGCTAGATTCAGCCACCACTTCATCTTCTGCTTTGCTTTTGCTGACATCTTGTGCTTGTGGTTTGGTTTCATCGGTTTTTTCTAGCTGAACAGTTTCAGCCAGTCCTTGTGGTTCTGTAGCTGTTTTTCTGTCAA
>DAOVVZ010000357.1:0-3094 GCA_030636915.1 Methylomarinum sp.
GTAAAATTCATTATTCAGATCTGAAATTTTAAAGGCCGTTGTGAATAACAAACCCCTAAAAGCCAATGGCAAACATCTTATTATTGATCTCTATGATGCTCAGCATCTCAATGATTTAGCTTTGATGAAAACGGCTATTCATGACATTATTAAACAAACTAACACGACCCTGTTGTTTGAAAACTTTCACCATTTCACTCCTTCAGGTATTACTGGAATAGCTTGTCTCGCCGAATCTCATATCTCTGTACACACTTGGCCAGAAGATAATTTTGCCGCTTTTGATATTTTCATGTGCGGTAACGCTCAGCCTGAATCTGCTATAGCAATACTTAAACATTATTTTTCCGGTACTGAAAAGGTAACCTTGCTAAAACGTGGCCTAAGGTAACTCGCAATAAATAACCTACCTATATTGGGTAGGATTTTTTACAAGAAACCAGCTAATCCCCATTGAAATATCAACAATCAACCCACATAATTTAATACTACAAACACAATAATACGCGCATTTTTTTATTCACAATAGGATACAACTATGAATATCAGTTTAGAAAAGGTCCAAGCTGCTTTAGCTGACTATACTACAGAAGACGGTAGTCGTTTTAGTGTCACTGCGACTGAAAATGAAGAGTTTTCTATGCTTACCATTATTCGTGAGGATATTGAAGAATTTGCAATTCATGCTACTGCGAGTGACAGCCAATTACTTTTTAATGTCGCCTTATTTGATAAAGGTCAAATTATTGATGGACAAATCCCTGCTTTACATAAAATGATGCTAGAGCTAAACATGGCTATGCCACTATCCTCTTTCGCACTGACTGGAGCTAATTATTCGATTTTTGGGGCCATGTCTGTTGACTCGGATGCAAACCACATACAAGAAGAAATCCTGGTTTTATCTGAAAACATTATGGATGCTCTTGAAGTATGTGAAAACTTCTTAATTAAAGCCTAACTGGAGATTATTATGGGATTTTTAAACAACGTTTTTAAAACAATAAAAGGCTATGGTAATGAAGCTAATGATGCCTTTGTTGATACACAAGGTATTCGCATTATGGAACAAGAAATTCGCGAAGCAGAAGAAAATCAGCGCAAAGCAAATGAATCTCTTACCGATGTTATGGCTGAACAAAAAGGCATAGCCCGTAAAGTGAATGACTTAAAAGCCTCTGTTACTGAATATAGCGAGGCCATTGGAAAACTATTAGACTCTGGTGACGAAGAACTGGCGATGGAAACCGCTGAAAAACTGGCTGAGCTGGAAACTGATCTAGATAGCAATCAAGCCATATTAGATTCATTTAACGAGCAGGTTAAAGAATTAAAAGCGATTATTAAAGATTCAGCCAAACAAATGGAAGCATTAAAGCGAGAAGTTTCCATTATTAAATCAACTGAAGCTGCGCAAAAAGCCAGTGAAGCCACTGCGGCTCAATTTTCAGGCACTAACTCTTCATTACGCTCAGCCTCAGCATCAATGGAGCGCATTAAAGCAAAGCAACAAAAGCGCAAAGATAAAATGAAATCAGCGCGTGAATTAGCCAAAGAAACCAGTGGTGGTGACCTGAATGCTAAACTTGCCGCAGCCGGTGTTATTGGCAATAAATCTTCAGCAGCCTCTATTTTGGACAGATATAAAAAAGTATAAGTAAAACAAAGATAAAAACATGAAGTATGGAGATTTCTTCATACTTCTGACTTTTTTCTATGATACAGCCAAGATACGATAATACCCGCTACAAAACCAAATAAATGACCTTCCCAGGATATACCTACTTTTCCAGGTAAAACACCAAATATCATCCCGCTATAAAAAAAGATCAGCATAATTGAGACCACAATATATTTTAACTTTCTGGAAAACCATCCAGACAACACCATATATCCCCATAGGCTAAAGATTAGACCTGATGCCCCAATATGATTCGCATTGCGCCCCAATGCCCAAGTTAATGCACCGCCAATTACCAGCATTAGCATCATTTTGCTGAACATTTTATCACCTTCAAGTAATGCTAAAGCGCCAGCAAACAGTGTAAAACTAACTGAGTTATTTATTATATGTGGCAAGGAACCGTGTAAAAAAGGTGCAGAAAAAATTCCAATTAACCCCATGATTGTTCTTGGAACCAAGCCAAATTGTTTTAACGGTATTAGCATTGAGAAAAAATATATAGCCCAAATTAATATAAGAAATATAAATATGGTTTTTATCGACTGCTTCAATTAATTTACCCCTTTTTATTATTCTAGTATTATCCATCATATATTTCTCAAACTCCTCAAAATACACACTAATCATTTCGGTTTGGAGCGGATATGAGTGCCCTCTTTACCTTGACAAAGTTCAGTCAGGCCATACAAAAAGCAGTGGATGACTGGCATAAACAACAAGCACTGAAAAAAATTCTTAATTTTAAACCCTATAAAATTAATCAGGATTTTGTAGACGTATTGCATCAGCTTCGAGAACAACGGATACAACACGTTATTGATGCAAGTCGGAGCTAATAATGCAACGCTATGTGATAGATAGTTTGGTACTTGGAAGTTGTTAATACCGCACAACGCTATGGTGTACCCGTTAACAGTGTCGTTGACCTGCTTGAAGCACAGCAGTACTTACTTGATATGCGTACAGTAAATGATTCCGCTTGCGCGCTATTGTCAATTTCATATTGGATAGTCCCAGATAGACACTATCCTTTTAATGGCTTTATTTTCAATAAAGCTAGTAATTTAGCTTCTTTTGATAATGCATCCCAATTGGATTGTATTCATTGCTTTCCCAATAGTTTCGGCCTTTTTCATTTTTGAGATAACAATTAAGCTCAATCGCTTCACAGCCTCGAGTCAAAGCAAATTCTTTCAACCAGACGTCAAGTTTCTTACCAATACCTTGATCTCTATATTCTGGCTTAATATAAACATTGTCTGGTTCTAAATGTCGCCCTACATAATACTTAATCAAAATCCACAGACCACAAATGCCAATTAATTCATCTTCATGGTAGATACCTGCACAATCATAGCCTTTCTCAATCATTTCCGATAAACGTGTTTTTAAAACGGGTTCGGAAATAGA